>JAVWHX010000024.1:0-31609 GCA_036639875.1 Coprobacillus sp. | reverse complement strand
TGATTATCCATTTATATTCGTAGTTATGTTTGCTGTATCTATTACAATTAGTAATCTTGCTCATAATTTTAAAAAAGAAAATATCTTAGCTTCAATTCACGCACATAGTATGGATGTCTTACTTGAAACAAGTCAAAGATTACAATTAGCTAATAGTTATGAAGATATTATGCAGGAGACTTGTTATCAATTGCATAGAATGTTAAATAAACTAATTGTTTTTTATCCTGTTAAGGATAATCAGTTATTAACTCCTATTCTATATGGTGGACATATAACCGATGATATGAAAGATATCTATCTTAATAATGAAGAACAAGCAGTTGCAATGTGGGTGCTTGTTAATAATAAAAATGCTGGTGTATCAACAAGTACACTTCCTGGAGCTAAAGGTCTTTACCTTTCAATTAGAAAAAATGATAAGGTCTTTGCAGTTATTGGTATTGCTATGGAACCACACGAAGATTTACCACCTTATGAAAAAGCATTATTAAAAGCTATTCTTAATGAAATTGCCTTAACAATTGATTCCACATTGAAACAAAGTTTTCATGATGAAGAATTACTAAGAAATGAAATCATTGATTCTTTGGCTCATGAAGACTAATATGATATTTCCTTTATAATCTTTAAATGATATAATTTATTTAAGATATAAGGAGGATGTTACCATGAGAAAAGTTTTAGAGTTATTTGCTTTAGCGTCATTGCTGTTCTTTGTAAGTGCAGGGATTAATGATGGGACACTATCTCCTATTTTCTATTGGACTGGAATTTTGATTGCTTGTATTGCAGAAGTTATATTGATATACAAGGGTTATATATATTTTAAAAATAATTATAAGAAAATGTTAAAGTAAAACCATGCAGAATCATATCTACATGGTTTTATATTTTCCATCAATTGATAATCTTTTATGAGATTTTTATCTTATTATTCCTAATACTCCCATGTCAATTGCTTCATTTGTTGAATAGCTTTTTTCCTATCTTTATATAAGACTTTGCATACCATCATCATAAACTTTATGATATATCCACATTAGCCACCTCTTTGAATATCATAACATAATCACATGTACATAAAAAGACCTCTACAGTTCTTATAATAGCATATGCATTATTTAAACCAAGTCCCTTTGTTGAATGAATCATCTTTGTTAATTCTATCCTCAACCCTGTTTCTTTCTTTTTATTTGAATTTATAGTTATAAATTTCTTTTCCTGTTTATACTTTATTATATTTTAAAATTTACAATGTATAAAAAGTATAATCATCATTTTTTAACAAATCATCAATAACCGAATGAAACATACTAGGCGTAGAAAACAAGCTTATGCAACAAGTTTTCTTACCAGCATCTTTACTTGATGCTCCACAATGATAAATTTTTTCTGTTTCTAATTTATAATCTAAGATGATAAATCTATCATGACACTTGTTATTATTCTTTTTTATAGAAAGAGTAGGATATTCTATATTGAAATTATTGAATTCTAATTCATTTAATTTGCCACTTCCTCTCCCTTTATTATCAGAAAAAATAATAACATCAACATTACTTTTTTTAGCAGTTAATAAAGACAACGTATGACAATTGATATAGTCATCAACAATGTAAATAGAATGTTTTGCTTCTTTATAAATATTAATATAAGTCTCATTTGCCTCAAATGGCTGACCATCTTTAAAAACAAATTGTTTTAAATTTTCTTTAGGTATAAAACTATCTAAGATTCTGTTCATAGTATTTTTCATATCATGTTTTGTCACCATGTTTTCTTTAATAGATTTAATTTCTCTTTTCGTTTCTTTATAATTGTTGCTTATCTGCTCTTTAATTTTGATATTATCTTCAACTTATGCATGTGTTATTTTAAGTATCTCTGCGTTACCAAATAGTTGTCTATTTTCAATAAGATAATGCCTCATTTTTACAAAAACTCTCATAATATTAACACTTTGTTTGACTGCAATAGGGCCTTTTAATACACTTGACAATTGATTGACTCCCTGTTCAGTAAAAGCATAAGGCATCTTCTTTATATGGAGACCTCTTTTATTATCATTATTGTTTAAAGTCACAAATTGTGACTTTAAAGATTCAGGTATTTCATCCCTGGTTATCTGAAACATAAAATCATCTGGAAATCTTTCATCATTTCTTTTAACTTGTTGGTTCATTTTTTTTAGTTCATAACCAAACAACTTTGCCAAATCAGAATCCAACATAACTTGTTGACCTCTAATTTCATGTATCATTCCTTGAATATCAAAATCAGAATATTCTTGTGTATTCAATTCTGTTACTTCTTCATTATCTAAAAGTGCTATTGTTGTTTTAGATAAAGTATCTTCTTTCGTTTTTTCATCTATTATTGCATTTTCATTATTCTCCTCCATGAAAGTTCTCCTCAACTGAAAATTTGTATCGATTAAATCTTCTCTATAATAAAAAACAAATTTATTACTCTCTTCCTATAAGGAATTATATCACAAACGAAGATAAAAATATATGCCAAAAGCAAATAAAATAAATTGTTTAAATGAATGTTTTGTTGATTTTTTATAAATTTTTATTAAGCAAAAAGACCTTTACAGGTCTTCTATAATGGTTTCTTTTTAATTTTACCAAAAGGTCTTGGGTATGTTTGTGGTGTTAACTTTTCCTTATGAATATAGATATTACATCTATGATCGTTTTCATCAGTTAATGTAAAATCAACTTGTTTTATCACCTTACCACCTAGTTTTTCAATACCGCTTTTAGATTCATCTAATTCTTCTTTTGCTTTTAAACCTTTTAAAGTGATAAAGTATCCATTTAACTTTACTAAAGGTAAACATAATTCTTGTAAGATATTTAATCTTGCAACTGCTCTTGCAGTCACAATATCAAATGATTCGCGATGTTGTAATGCATATTCTTCTGCTCTTGCACTTATTGCACTGACATTATCTAAACCAAGTTCTTTTGATAGGTGATCAATAAAAGTCATTCTCTTAGTAAGGGAATCAACTATTGTTACTTTTAAGTTAGGATAAACAATCTTTAATGGAATAGATGGAAATCCAGCACCTGCACCTATATCACATAATGATTGATTATTAAATTCATGATCAAAAGATATTGTTAAAGAATCATAGAAATGTTTAAGATAAACATCTTCTTCTTTTGTTATAGCAGTAAGATTCATCTTTTCATTCCATTCTACTAAGGTATGATAGTATGTATCAAATTGTTTTATTTGTTGATCATTTAAGATAATTCCTTTTTCTTCTAAGGCTTTTAAAAATTCTTCTTTATTCATATATACCTCTTAATATTTCTGTTTTAAATGAATTAATAATACAGATATATCTGCTGGATTAATTCCTGATATTCTTGAAGCTTGAGCAATTGTTAATGGTCTAATTTGAGATAATTTTTGTTTTGCTTCTAAAGAAAGATTTAAAACATCTTCATAGTTAATATCACTTGGAATTTGTTTTTCTTCCATTTTTAATTGTTTTTCAACTTGTCTTAAAGTCTTTTCAATATATCCTTTATATTTAATAAGAATAGTGACTCTTTTTTCTTCTTCATGAGTTAATGATGTTTCACCAATAAATGGTTTTATCTTTTGATAATCCATCTCAGGTCTTTGTAATAAAACCTTAGCACTAATTCCTTCATTTAAACGTGTTGAACCAAGTGTCTCTAAAATATCATTAATTTCATGTTTAGGTGTAAAACGAATTTCACTTAGTCTATCAATTTCTTGATGAATACGTTGCATCTTATCTAAATAAGCTTGATAAGCATCTTGTGAAACAAGATGAGCATCATAACCATGCTTCCTTAATCTTTCATCAGCGTTATCGTGTCTTAATAATAAACGATATTCAGCACGAGATGTTAACATACGATATGGTTCTTTAGTTCCCTTAGTTACCAAATCATCAATCATAACTCCTATATAAGCTTCATCTCTTTTTAAGATTAATGGTTCTTCATTATTTAATTTCTTAGTTGCATTAATACCAGCAATGAGTCCTTGAGCCGCTGCTTCTTCATATCCACTCGTGCCATTAATTTGACCTGCGGTAAATAAATTCTCAATAACTTTTGTTTCTAATGATGGCCATAATTGTAATGGATCAATAGCGTCATATTCTATTGCATATGCATATTTTAAAATCTTACAGTTTTCTAGTCCTGGGATTGTTCTAATCATTTCTTCTTGAACATCATGTGGTAATGATGTTGAGAAACCTTGAACATAGATTGTATTCATTTCTTTTGATTCTGGTTCTAGGAAGATTTGATGTTGGGGTTTATCTGAAAATTTAACTATCTTATCTTCGATAGAAGGACAATATCTTGGTCCTATTCCTTTCACTATTCCTGAATACATACTTGAACGATGTAAATTATCTTTAATGATTTGATGAGTCGTTTCGTTTGTATATGTTAAGTAACAAGGAGTTTGTTGATCTATAGGAATATATGAATGTGTTTCATAACTAAATGATAAAGGTTCATCTGTTCCTGGTTGAAGTTGTGTTTTAGAAAAGTCTACACTATCAATATCAACTCTTGGAGGAGTTCCTGTTTTTAATCTTTGAATATGAAAACCAAGTTCTTTTAAATGATCTGATAAAAATAATGATTGTCTTTGTTGATCTGGTCCACAAGGAGTCTTTTGATCTCCTACAAGGATTTCAGATTTTAAATATGTACCTGTTGTTAAAATAACAGTTTGTCCATTATAAATATCTCCATTATCCAAAGTCACACCTTTAACCTTATTATCATCAATAATCAAATGTTCTACCATACCTTCAATAATATCAAGATGATCTTGTTTTCTTAAGAGATCTTGCATATAGCGTGGATATGTTGCTTTATCTGCTTGAGCACGTAATGATTGAACACCTGGTCCTTTTGCAGTATTTAACATTTTTAATTGAAGGTATGTTGCATCTGCAGTTTTACCCATTTGGCCACCTAATGCATCAACTTCTCTAACAATGATTCCTTTAGCTGGTCCACCAATTGATGTATTACATGGCAATGATCCAACATTATCAAAATTAGTTGTTATAAGTAAAGTTTTTTTACCTATTCTAGCTGGTGCTAAACACGCTTCAATCCCTGCATGTCCGCCCCCTACAACAATAACATCATACATATTCTCAACTCCTTTTATCGCTACTCAACTATAGCATAATTTTTATTGTTTATCAATTTTATTTCATTGTGTTATAATGAATTTGAGGTGATGAAGATGAATCCAAAAGATATATTAAAAAAGTATTATCATTTTTCAGTTATTGGTGTATCACAAAACAAAGAAAAGTTTGGTTATAAAATTTATCATAGATTAAAAGAAAGAAACTATGACGTTTTTGGAGTTTCTCCTCTTTATGATTATATTGATGAAGATACTTTGTATCCTTCTTTAGAAAGCATTAATCATCCTATTGATGTTGTTGTTTTTGTTGTAAGCAAAGAACATGCTTATAGTTATGTAGATGAAATGAGTGCTATTGGTATTCATTATGCTTGGATGCAACCTAATACTTATGATGATGAGTTATTAGAATATATGAAAGATAATGGGATTACTCCTATTTTAGCTTGTGTACTTGTTGAAACATCATAATAGAGAAAGTGAGGATTGATATTATGATTAGATTTATAAAGTCTGTTAGTTGGCTTTTCATTCTTCCTTCGTTTTTTTGTTCTATCATTTTAGCTTTTACAATAACTTCTCATTTTCTAGCAAGTCTATTAGTATTCTCATTTTTAATTATTTATTATAAATTTCTATTAAAACATAAAATTTTAAATGATAGTTACTTAAAATCGTTCTTTTATCTGTTTGCTTTTATTAATCTTATTCTATGTATTCTATTTATTATTACTGAAGGGAATATTAATTCTCTATCATTTAATCTGTTTTATATTCTTATATTTCCATACTTTCCTTTGGTATTTTTTTCTGCACTTATGGGAATATTACCAAATACTATTTTATGGATAGAAGTCGTATTTATTATGCAGCTCGTAATATGTTTTTATCTAGTAAAACCAAAAGTTTCGGTTAAAACAATAGCTATCATATGCACAACTTTTCTATTAGCATGTTCATCAAATATTTATTTTTATAACAATCGACCTGAAGCAAAGTATTCTGGTCATGGATTTGACTATATGAACGGTTTTTCAAGTACTGACTTATCTGATTATTATCCATATGCTAATAATAGTAAACTCGTGACTTTAAAAGAACCAAGTACCTTTATTATAGAAAATGAAAAGGACATGCCAATATTAGATGGAGCCGAAGCTTGTTATCCTGTTTATAGTGCAATTGCTAAGGCAGTTTATAAAGATATAGACAAAATAGAGGAAACTGCTAAAGATTCAAAAGATTCCTCTTCAAATGGTAAGATTGTCACTTTTACAAATACTTCTGTAGGGTATAGTCGATTATTTCAAAAAGATTGTGATATGTTTTTTGGAGCTAAACCTTCACAAGTTCAACTAGAAGAGGCTAAGACACTTAATGTTGAGTTAGAATATACTCCTATCGGTAAAGAAGGCTTTGTATTCTTTGTTAATAAAGATAATCCAATTGATACTTTAACAACTGATCAAGTTAAAGCTATCTATCATGGGGATATCACTAATTGGAAAGAGGTTGGTGGTAAAGATGAAGAAATTACTGCTTTTCAACGACCAGAAAGATCTGGGAGTCAATCTATGATGATGCATTTTATGGGTGATATAAGTTTGAAAGAACCAATGACATTTGAAATGCAAGCAGCTATGGGTGGTATTATTAAAGAGGTTGCTCAGTATCATAATGAATCAGGAGCTATTGGTTATACATTTAGATATTTCTTAGAAGGATTAAATCAAGAGAAAGATGTAAAAATAATTTCTATTGATGGTATTAAACCATCAACAGAAAATATAAAAAATCAATCTTATCCTATTTCTACGTATCTTTACTGTGTAACATTAAAATCAAACCAAAATGAAAATGTAAAAAAATTAAGAGACTATTTATTATCAAATCAAGGACAATATATCATTGAACAAACTGGTTATTGTTCCTTAAAGTAGAAATTTATAAGAATATTTAAAAAGAAGCATAATCATTTTTATGATTACGCTTCTTTTAGTTATCTCCAAAAACGAGCTCTTCCGCTACCTATAGAGACGATTTCAAATTTTGTATTGTTAGAAGTACTACCACTAAAGTAAGTTCTTCCACCTCTTTCACTACCTTTAAAAATATCTACCTTGTTGCCTTTTATAGCACCACCACGGTCTACAACAATACCATAAATTGTACTATCTAAGTTCAAATTATGATTAGAAATTTTAATAACTGTTCCAAAAGGAATCGATCTATCTGCTGCTAAAGCATAATATTGTTTCCCATTGTAAGTAAGGTATGGTGAATTTGAACCATTGACACCCGTAGTTGGTGATAATGAAGCTCCAGCAGAACTTCCTCCACTACATCCATTACAATCTCCACCATAAGTAGTTAAACGTCCTGAGAAGGTTGTCCCTTCACTAACGCCACCTTTTCTAATAACTTTATCAATTGGTTCTTCAAGAATTTCTTCTTTGATAACTTTTTTTGAAGTTTCTTTACCATTTGCATATGTTACTAAATACGTTCTTTTAATCTTACCATCTTTACCTTCTTGTTCAACTGTAGTACTCCATCCACCAGATCCTTTAGTGACTGTCGAATATGGTAATGTTTCTTCTTTAACAATAGTCTTTGTTTCAACTCTTGTTATTTCAAGAAGATCGTCTTGTTGAACAACATAGTCTTTATCTTTATTTAAAGTGTCACCTTTATTTAATTCTACATTTAATTCAGTCAATACATTTGTAACTGTATCTTGTTTGACTAAGTAATCTTTTCCTTCTTGAACACCATCTTTTAATTTGATATCCACAGTTGGAATAAAATCAATAATTTGATTAACGGCTCCTGTTGTCACTGTTGCAAAAGTAACTGCAAAGTAAACACATGCCACTGCTAAAATTCCCTTTGTACGGCTGTTAGCCGAGACAACGACTTCTTTAGCTTTCTTTAACATAAATAATATCCTCCTTATTTAATCCCAAACAATTCTTTGGCATTAAATGTTGTGATTCTAGCAACGTCTTCTATCTCCATGTTCTTTAGCTTTGCTATTTCCTGGGCAATATACACAACATTTGCTGGCTCATTCAACTTTCCTCTAAAAGGGTGAGGTGTTAAATAAGGACAGTCTGTTTCGATCATTAAATGATCAATACCAATAATACGCGCAACATCTTTTGGTGTTTTTGCATTCTTAAATGTAACTGGTCCAGCAAGTGAAATTTCAAATCCAATATCAATATATCTTTTTGCCATTTCTACTGATCCACTATAACAATGCATGATGCCACGGTGTGCTGCTTGCTTTAAGATATCAAAAGTATCTTCATAGGCGTCTCTTGCATGAATAACTACAGGTTTATCATACTTCTTCGCAATAGATATCTGTTTGGTAAAAATATCTTTCTGCACATTATGAGGAACTTCGTCCCAATAATAATCCAGCCCAATCTCGCCTAAGGCTACAACACGTGGGTTTTGTAATAATGTTTCAATTTCTTTTAAATCTGCATCAGTTATATCTTTGCAATCATTAGGACTTATTCCTACTGTTGCATAGATAAATGGATACTCTTGAGCAATCTCAACTGCTCTTATTGACGATGGTAAGTCATATCCAGCAACAACAATATATTCTATGCCGTTATCTAATGCATTCTTAATGAATACATCTCTTTGATAGTAAAGTTCATCACTATTCAAATGCGTGTGTGTATTGAAATACATTTTCTTCACCCTTGAGCATAATAACAGAATTATAAAGCTTTGTCAAATTTCTAAATACTCTCTTTTCATTTTAACTTGATTTTATCGACATTTTTCTCTATTTTATACTGATTAGACAAATGTCAATTTGTCAATTTAACAAATATGGAACATATCTTTTACACATTAACGATTTTTACAAAGAAATTCGCATCTTCATGACAATGCCTATACTATCTCTCAATTATATATCAATATTATGTCATTATTTCTTAACTTTAATCAAAAAAGAGCTAACTTTAGCTCTTTTCTACTTAATCATTTTCAATTTTCCTTCAACCCGAGAACCTTCTTCTATTTTGATTGTTTTCGTTTGAATATCACCTTTAACAATCGAAGATTCTAAAAGTCTTAATCTCTCTCCTGCATAAATATTTCCTTTACATTGACAATTTAAAACTATATCAAGCCCTGATATCATTCCTGTAACTTGAGTATCATCAACAACATCAATCATACTCTCACTATCAAGATTACCTTGAATAACACTTCTTTTTACAAGTATCTTATTTGCTTTAATATCCCCAGTAATACTTCCACCATCAACTTTAACTACTCCAGTAGATACTATATTACCAATAACCTGCCCATATACTTCTATATCATTATCAGCATTAAGATTACCTTGGATAACTGTACCACTTGATATAACACTTGGTGTTTTTGTAACACTTATTTCATTATACACACCATTTGATTCTACTTCTACTTTACTATTCAAAATACCCGTCTCACTTTCATTTTCCACAGCTGTATCATTATCAAAATAACGATCAAAGAACTTACTCTTTGTACTGTCTTTTTTTTCTGTATTCACAATAGTCCCTCCTATAATTATTTCTTTAATATATTATACTATAAAATTCGACTTTTTCCAACGCAATCGTCATATAAATAACAAAGTGTGATAAATTTATCACACTTTGTTACCCTTTATTATTGAACGAAGTCGTATTGAGTAAATACATCACTTACTGGCAAATTGTTTTCAATACTTTCAATTGTATGTGCTAACAATTCAGCTACACTAATTTCTACTAATTTATCAAACTTCTTTTCTTCAGGAATCGCAATTGTATTTGTAATAACAACTTCCTTAGCAACACAAGTTGATAATCTTTCAACTGCAGGTCCAGATAATACACCATGTGAACATGCAACATAAACTTCTTTAGCACCTTTTGCTTTTAAAACATTAACACCAGCAACAATTGTTCCCGCTGTATCAATCATGTCATCAATTAAGATACAGTTTTTACCTGAAACATCCCCAATAATTCCCATAACTTCAGCAACATTTGGTTTAGGTCTTCTTTTATCAATAATTGCGATTGGACAATCAAGCGCTTCTGACATTTTTCTAGCACGTGTAGCTCCACCATGATCTGGAGAAACAACACATAAATCATCAATATTTTTATTTTTAAAATAATTACAGATAAGAGGTAAGACTTGCATTTCATCAACAGGTATATCAAAGAACCCTTGAATTTGTGCAGCATGTAAATCAACTGTTACAACTCTTGTAACACCCGCAACTGTTAATAAATCAGCTACTAAACGAGATGTAATAGGTTGTCTTGGTTTTGCTTTTCTATCTTGTCTTGCATATCCAAAATATGGAATGACAGCTGTAACTTCCTTAGCAGAAGCTCTCTTTAAAGCATCAGCCAAAACCAATATTTCCATCAAATTTTCTGTAACTGGATTAGATGTTGATTGAACGATAAAGACATCCTTTCCTCTTACTGATTCACCAATTTCTACTAAGATTTCACCATCAGCAAAATGATGCACTTCACATTTTCCTACTGTTGTCCCCATAGTTGTTGCTATATCTCTTGCTAAATCTTTACTTGCCGATAAGGCAAACACAGTTACGTTATTTTTCATTTTCCCTCTTCTTCTCCTTATTTTTTCTTTTTTAAATCTTCAAATTTTTTCATTCTTATATCTTTTAATACTTGGCTATAACCATCTTTATTTTCTTGTCTAGCTCTTGCAATACCCATCGCATCTTCTTCAACATCTTTTGTAATTGTTGAACCAGCAGCAATAAATGCATTCTTTTTAATTGTCACTGGGGCAATTAAATTAACATTACATCCAACAAAAGCATTATCTTCAATCTTTGTTAATGACTTGTTTTTACCATCATAATTAACAGTAATTGTTCCACAACCCATATTAACATCACATCCAACTTCTGCATCTCCTACATAAGTTAAATGTGAAGCCTTACTTCCTTTACCAAAGTATGCTTTCTTCATTTCTACAAAGTTTCCTAAGTGAGCATTCTCCATAATATGACAATTTGTTCTTAATCTTGCATAAGGACCAATATCTACACCATTTTCAATAATAGAATCACTAATAACAGAGAACTTAATTTCTACATTATCTTTAATTTCTACATTTGTAAATTCACAATAAGGACCAATGTGACAATTCTTTCCAATCATTGTTTTTCCTTTAATAATACACCCTGGCTCAATTGTCGTTTCTTCACCAATGACAACATCTCTACCAATGTAAGTATTTGCAGGATCAATAATATTGACACCATCTAAAAGAAGTTCTTTATTAATTCTATTTCTTAAGATTTGTGTTGCTTCAGCTAACTGAGCACGATCATTAATACCACCTACTTCATTAAAATCATTAATTTTGTAAGCATCTACTTTTAATCCTTGTTCATTCATAATTCCAATAACATCAGTAATATAATATTCATTTTGAGCATTTTGATTTGTTACTTTATCTAAAGCAGCAAACAATGCTTGATTATCAAAACAATATTCACCAGCATTCATTTCTGTAATATGGTTTTGAGATTCTAATAAATCTTTGAACTCTACAATTCCTTTGACTTGATTATCTTCTTTAATAATTCTTCCAAAAGGTAAAGATAAATCACAATCACAGCTAATAACAGTTCCACTATTTTGATTTGTTTTATGATACTCAATTAATCCTTCTAATGTTTCTTTTCTAATTAATGGTGCATCCCCATTTAAAACAATCGTAATACCTTCTTTGTCTTTTAAAATATCCTTTGCTTGTAAAACAGCATGTCCAGTTCCTAATTGCTCTGTTTGATAAACAAAAGTTACATTATCAACAATAGCTTCAACTTGAGCAGCTTCATGCCCTACCACTACAATCGTTTCTTCAACTCCCAATAACTTCAATTCATCAACAACATGATTAATCATTGGTTTATATAATACTTCATGAACAACCTTTGGTTTAGAAGACTTCATTCGAGTTCCTTTACCAGCAGCTAATACAACAGCGTATACTTTCATCACTATCTCTCCTTAACGCCACTATTCTAACAAAAAATGAACTAAAAAAAAAGAGGAAACAAGAAATACTTTGTTATTTTCAATATTTTTCTTCCTCTTTATGAAGTATTTGAGTTTTTCTGACAAAATAATATTTGTTTTTAAAGTATTGAAATGCATTCTCTATTAAATCTTTGTCTTTTGTCATCCCAAATACACATGAACCACTACCTGACATTAACGCTCCATCAAAGCCTTTATCTAATAAATCTTGTTTAATGGTTTCAATATCTTTTACAATATCTATTGAAGGTGCTTCTAAAGTATTTCCTAAACTATCAAGAACCAATTGATAGTCATTATTTTCAATTCCTTCTTTCATTGATAAAATGCGAGGATGTAAAGCTGTTTCTAAATTTAATGCTCCAAAAGATTTCTTTGTAGATACTCCTTTACTAGGTTTTACTAGTAAGAAATAACAATCAAAATGATTATCAATAAATTCTAACTTTTCTCCTATCCCCTTTACTAATGCTGTTTTCTCATAGATACAAAAAGGAATATCTGCTCCAACCTCTTTACCAATTTCAGCTAATGTTTGTAAAGATAAACCAAGATGAAACATCTTATTCATTGCTTTTAAAACAGCTGCTCCATCAGCACTTCCACCTGCTAAACCTGCTTGAGTAGGAATATGTTTATAGATATGAATATTAACTCCATAAGGAATGTGATAACGATCAATTAATATTTTAGCAACCTTATACATAATGTTTCTTTCATCAGTTGGCATTCTATAATTATTAGTCTCAATTACAATACCTTCTTTAATTCTATCAATATAAATCAAATCATGTAATGTAATTGGTGCCATAATCATTTCCAATTCATGATATCCATCTGCTCTTTTACTGACAACATCTAGTGCTAAATTAACTTTTGCATATGCTCTTATTTTCACGTTTATCACCCTTTCGTTGGATATATTTTTCTAGCAACTCCTTTGGTGTCTATACCACCAATACCACTTTGTTTATGTGATGTTTGATTAATAATATCTTCAACATCACAATAATTTCTTACACTTTCATTTGCGATTAAACTTGCTATATAAACAGGATCCAATGCATGAATATTAATACGCTTTGGACTAGAAGCAAAATTCGCACCTGAAGCTAATAGCATCTCATAATATGACTGACATGCTCCTGCAATAATAATAAGAGCATCTTTATCATCTTCATAAGATCTTGCTGATTTAATTGTTTCTACAAAATCTAAAGAATGTTGATAATTTAGAATATCACTTTTATCATGATCTTTTCTTAAAGCATCATGTCCTGTAATGACCAATATTTGAGGCTTATGTTTTTCTAACAATTCTAAGACTCTATCTTTCATTTCTTTTTCATTCATAAAGTAACAATCTGCTCTAATTCTTAATTCTTGATATTTCTTTTGACACATATTTAAATACTTTTCATCACCATCAAGATGTAAAACTTTTCCTCTAATCATTGGTTGTCTTGTAATTGAAAACTCATCTTGAATATTTGGTTGTATTTCACTAAGTTCTAAATCCTCAAGTTGACTATCAGCAATGAGCCTTAATTCAACACCTCTTAAATAATAAATATCATCTTTTTTATCAAATATCTCAAAAATGATATCTTTGTTGTATTTTTTTCTAACAACATAATCTCCTATCTTCATATTATCACCATACAGTAATATATGGTTTTATAAATATTTTGTGAGTTTTATATAATCTTCAATCATTAATTCTTCAGGTCTTTTCTTTTCATCAATCTGACACTCTTTTAATATATCTTTTGTTTTTTCTAAGAATAATCCTTTAAGGTTATTATATATTGTTTTTCTCTTTTGAGTAAACGCATATTTTAGTATTTTTGTAAGTAATGGATTATATATTTTGTTTATATAAATTGATATAATTGCACTATCTACATGGGGGGCAGGTGAAAATACTTTTTTAGATATATGCATATCTAATTGAATATCTCCAACGCTCTCTATCATAAAGATTAATGGACTTTTATGATTCTTATCAGTTAACTTTAAAGCCACTTCTTTTTGAACCATTGTGTGGATACTATGTAAAGATGATTGTGCAGTGATAATATGTTCTAATATATCAGAAGTAATATAATAAGGAAGATTAGCAACCACGCATACCTTCTCATATTCTTGCTTTAATTCTTCAACTTTCTTCTTAAAATCAACAGTTAAAAAATCTTGAAAAACAATCTCTATATTATCAAACTCACCTATAGATTCATTTAACACTGCCTTTAATCTTTCATCTATTTCAAAACATAAAACTTTACCAGCTTTATAAGAAAGCTGTTCACTTAAAGCTCCAATCCCTGGACCTATTTCAATAACACATGTATTCTTATCAATAAGTGTTGAATCAACTATTTTTTTTATGACATTTAAGTCAATTAAAAAGTTTTGTCCAAATTTTTTTGACGCTTGTAAATGATACTTATCTAATAAATAATTTGTATTTGATAATTTCGCTATATCTTTCATTTAATCACCTGAAAATATTATAACACAAATACTCATTTATTTTTATGTAAAAATGATTTATAATGCAAATAAGAGGTGGAAAAAATGGATAGAAAAAAGAAAATCATTGAAGAAATAAGAAAAAGTGATAAACCTATTTCTGCTTCAAAGTTAGCAACCTTATATGGAGTTAGTAGACAGATTATTGTTGGAGACATTGCTCTTCTAAGAGCAAGTGGAATCAATATTAGCGCTACCCCTAGAGGTTATATTCTAGATGAACAAGAACAAGGATTAAAACATATCATTGCGGTTAAACATCAAAAGGAAGATTTAGCTGATGAATTATATACTATTGTTGATTTAGGTGGACAAATTATTGATGTCATTGTAGAACATCCTATTTATGGTCAGTTGACTGGTCAATTACATATAGCTTCACGATATGATGTTGATCAATTTCTAAAGAAGGTGAATAATGATAACTCTAAACCATTAAGTCAATTAACAAATGGATTACACCTTCACACTATTCAATGTCTTGACGAAGAAGCATATCAGCGTATTTTAGATGCATTAAATAAAAAGAATTATCTATTTAGAAAATAACTTATTGCAATTATTTTAATTTTTGATTATAATATTAATAAAGGTGGGCTGTGTTGGGTCTTACCTTTTATTTTTGTCTTAACAATTTAATTAAACGGGACACCGCGTTAATTAAAAGTCTAAACTCATAAATTGTTTTCCTCACACATTCACCCCCTTCCTCCTATATCCGCACGATGCCCGTTACGGCGCTAGGCTAAGGGTTTGATGCCCACCTTTACCAAGGGATAAAATACCCCTTACTTCTATATACACATTTTTTTATCATTTTTCTTTTTTATTTTAAAACTTTTTTTATTTATTTTTTATTGACATCTGTTTGATAACGAATATAATAGTCATAACATGTGTCAAGACATGTATCAAAACATAAGGGGAGAAGTTTTATGAACACACATAAGAAAATATATACAATGATGCTTTCTGCAATATTAATTGCTGTTGGGACAGTTATTCCATTATTCATGCCAAAGATTATCGTGGGACCTATGTCATTTACACTAGCATCACATGTTGCAATTATGATTGCTATCTTTATTTCACCACAAGTTGCTCTTGCTGTATCACTTGGAACAACTTTAGGTTTCTTTCTAGCTGGTTTTCCATTTATCGTTGTCCTTCGTGCATTAACTCATGTTATTTGGGCTGTTGCTGGAGCTATTTATGCTAAAAAGAATCCATCAACTTTTGAATCACCAAAGAAAACTTTGTTATTTAATTTATCAATTGCTTCTATTCATGCTATTGCAGAAATGATTATTGTTATTCCATTCTACTTTGGAACTGCTATTGATGCACAAACATTCTTCTATATGGTATTCATCTTGGTTGGTGTTGGAACATTAGTTCATAGTTCTGTAGACTTTGTTATTTCATTAGTTGTATGGAAAGCATTAGCTAAGAATAATGGTATTGCTAAAGTATCAAATGTAAAAAATATCTATTTATTAAAAGATAAAGAAAAAGTCGTTGCTTAGTAGAAAAGACATTGTATAAGTTATTTATACGATGTCCTTTTTTATATAATGCTATTCAATCATAATATTAAAAAAAGACTATTATTTTAGTCTTTCTTCAATATCTTCTTTTGTAATACAAGCCATATTTAATCTTTTAAATAATGTCTTTGCATTTCCATAACCCAAATGAAAAAGATCATAAACATGCAATCTTTTTTCTTTATCACCAATAATATCTAAAGAAATAAATTCTTGCCAACTAATAGTCTCTTCTCTTTTTGAAAAGGAAACAACATTATTTAAGGCTTCAACAATAGCCTCTTCTCTTGCTTCAGCAATTCCAAGTTTCTTTACTCCAATAGCATCCTTCTTATCTACAAAAGCATGTTTAGCATTAGGAACTCTTTCTATAATACGATTTCTTATTTGCATACCTGGATAATCAGGATCAGTTAAAATAATGACCCCTCTTACTTTGCTTGTTTCTTCTATTAAATCTAATGTTTTATCATCCATTGCTAAGCCATTTGTTTCAATAGTATCAACATGAAATAGTTTCTTAATAATTGCTGTATCAGTTTTCCCTTCAACAACAATGACTTCTTTAATCATTTCCATTCACATCACCACATTCATTATAGATGATTATAAGTCATGTATAAAGAAAAAAATAAGAAAGTCCAAACTTTCTTATTTCATTCCATTAAAGATATCTTTAACATCATTAGATAATTTATCTGATACAATAACCATATTGTTTCTTACTTCAACATTATAGTCTTTATCATTTAATTTAATCTTCTTATCTTTCATAATTTGATTGTACTCATCACCATTTTCAAAACGATAAACATCCACATTACCATTCTTTGTAACATAACGATAACCTTCTACTCCACCAATAGCTGTAGCATCAAGTTTTTCACGTGATGTATAAGTAATATCTTTGTTTTTCATTTCACTTTCAAAACGATTATACCAATCACTGACTTTATCTGTAACTGAATTATCAGTAGTATCATTTGTGGTATTATTATTGTTGTTGTTTGTTTTATCACTTTCAACCTTTGGATCATTTGTACAACCTGCTAATACCATAACACACATCATTAACATTAATAATTTCTTCATTTTAATACCTCCATATATTTATGGTGTACAAAATGAAAAATATTATACTTTAATTTAAAATTTTTCTATTTTTCCACAAGCTATCTTTTCTCCAGCGTTACCTGCTGGTTGTGAATGCATATCATCAGCATGAGCATGTATAACTATAGTTCTTCCAATTACTTCCTTAGGTTTAAATTTATCTATATATATTGTTGCCCAAGCTTTTCCTTTTGTTGCAAATATTGGCGGCAAATCTCCTAAATGATATGGATGTAGACATTCATCAGGGTTAAAATGACCTTTTGTGTTTTCATAAGGAACACTTGTATTATTTTCACATGTTTCTCCTTCATGAATGTGAAATCCAAAAATTCCACCTTCACACTTTTTAGATTTTGGTAACCCTTTTAATTCATAAATCATGGCTGTTCCTTTTAAACATGAATAAAAGCAAACTGTTCCTTCAACTTCCTTTCCTCTTATAATAGCAAAGGCAGAAGGGTTTTCATTAATAACACAAGATAATATATTCATTGTTGTATTTGTAGGTTTTATCTCCATTTTATCACCAATCTAATATATGTATTGAATTATGAAAAATTCCTATTATTTCAAATCATTCCTATTATTTGATTTTTTAGCTCTTCATATGTTAATTCTTTAAAGATAAGCGTGATAGCTTTATTTAATTGTTCCACGTCACATTCAGTTAACCAACTCATTGAATCAACTTGATATTTCTGCTTTATCATTTCATTTATACTTTTTAATATCCCATTAACTTCTCCATCTATAAACCCATCTTCTCTTCCTTCGACATAATGTTCTTGCATCTTATCATTAATTAAACACCTATCTCTTTCCATCGCAATATATTTATAGTATTCCTCTGATTCTATAAACTGCTTATATATCTCTACAACTTCTTTCGCTAATGGACTTTCTTGTTCCTCTTTATGTACTTCTTCATTTTTAAACAATCTCATCACTTGATGTATATCACTCCTTATAACTTCCATCTCTTCTTCCTCCATTTTCTCTATCTGAATTATATTCATTGTGATTAATCCCTTTTCTAATAAGACTTGATACCTTTTATCATACAATTCTAACTTATGTTGATAATGATTAAAGTTTTGTATTGATTTTCCTGTATAAATAATCAACTGTCTTACCTTACTTATTTCATGCGTTGTTTCCTTTCCTATCATCTGTTTTTCTATCAACCTCATTGCATAGACTTGAAACCTTTTCATATCACTGGTTGTCATATTTCCATTTTGCATTTCAATATTGTAATATCTATACTTATCATCTCTTATAACAATATCCATAACATATTTCTTACCATCTTTAAAAGTACTATATGTATCACTATTTTCTATCGTTGTAAAAGTAATAGTGTCATCATGGGTTAGATACTTACATATCTCTAATCTTAATTGACTACAATGATACATAAGGTAATGAAAGAAATAATCAGAACAAAAATCTGAAACTTTATTATACATATATTTAATCCTCCTACTTCTATATACGTATAAAATTTCATTTTTTCTTCAAAAAACTTTAAATATTTTTATTTTCTTACAACTATTATACATTTTAAAACATTTATATGCAATAAGCAAATATTTTAATGAAAGAAAACTTTGCTCAATTGAACAAAGTCTATTCATTTTCTTCAAATGCTTGAGGAATAAGTAGTGTTGGTTTTTTAACACGATGTTTATAAATGAGAACGGTTAATAAACTACAAACAACAAGTATTCCTATAAATACTATCAATTCTTGATTTATTGACGCAGACGATTGACTAATGACTTTTCTAAATCCATTAACACTATATGTGAATGGTATAAATGGATGAATTATCTTATAGATAGCACTTGATGTTTCTAATGGATATGTTCCTGCTGACCCACCTAAGTTAATAACCATAAAGATTAATAATAAAAATTCCCCTATTCTTCCTGTTGTAATACTTAATAATGTCACTAATGACATAAATGCAGCAGCAACAATCACTGCAAAGATAAATGTCATGATTGTTTGTTGAGGATGAAATCCATTAAACAACATGAGCGTACCAACCATTGCTAGTGATGCAACTGTTGAAATGAAGAACCATATTGATGATTTAGATAACCAATATTGAAACCCTGATTTTGCTTTATTAACATCCTTTAATAAAGGATACATTAAGGCAAATGCTAAGCATGCAACATATAATGCAACGCTCATCATGTATGGTGCCATTGCATGACCATTGTTTTCAACCGTAGATATCTCTTGATGACTTGTTTGGATTGGTGAAGCTAACATAGATAATGTATTCTCATCAGTTGAGAGTTGACTCTTTTTAGCGCCCTCATCTAAACTTGTATTTAATATTGAAACTCCCTTTGTTGCATCTTTTAATCCCTTATCTAATACTAACGAACCATCAAATAATTGTTTTGATCCATCACTTATTTGAAATGCTCCTGTATTTAAAGCTTTAGAACCTAATAATAATGTTGGATTGTTTTCTGTTAGTTGATGAGCTCCTTGATATAAATCATTAGCACCTTTATCCAAAGTATGAATACCTTCAATAAGCGTTGGTGATTGATTCAACAAAGTTTGTGTTCCTAATGATAATTGTTGACTTCCTTGTAATAAAGAAGCACTTTTATCATTAAGTTGACCTAAGCCATTATAAACTTGATTAACGCCATTAATATATGCAGTAATTCCAAACGTTAAAGTCTTTTCTTTGGGGATTGTTGTTGTCGCATTGACTTGACCCTTTTCATCAATAACATAAGCATTTCCCCCATTAATAGAAGCATTGAGATTTGTTGTAATGACAGTGATTTTTTGTTGCAAAGATGTTATGACTTGCATATCTTTCTTTGCTTCATCAATTTGACTATCAGCCATATGTTGTTGATAATCTTGCATCTTTTTATTCAACTGATCATTAATATCTTTTAATGTCTGTGTTGTTGATGAAAGACTTTTAACTCCAGAAGTTAATGTTTGTTCATTATCGTGCAATTGCTTTGAACCAGCATAGGCTTGATTCACTCCTGTTGTGTATTGCTTAATACCAGTTGTTAAAGTTTGAGAACCGTTATCTAATTGTTGAATTCCTTGTGATAAGGACGCTGTTGAACCATCTAATTGATCTAGACCATTTTTTAAAGAATAGATACCATTTTGAATAGTTATAGTTCCATTTAAATAATCTTTTAATCCCTTTGTTAGAACTTGAGATCCCTCTTTAAATGATAAAGAACTTGTTGATAATGTCTTTAAGTTATCTGAAAGTGTTTGACTTCCAGTAGACAATTGATTAACTCCATCACTAAGCTTTGTTGTTCCTTTAGCTGCATCTTTTAAACCAGATGAAAGTGTAGCTATTTGCTCAAATATTGACTTAGCATATGTTTCAGTTACAGATTGAGAAACCTCACTTTTGATTTTTGCAATAGCACTATCATCCATCTTTGAAGCGATATAATTTGTTCCAGGATTTGTTGTATAATCCAAAATCATTTTTTTAGGTTGGCTATCGAGAAGAGTTGTAGCATTCTTAGAGAAATCACTAGGAATAGTTATAACCATATAATAATTACCATCAACCAGTCCTTGGTTAGCATCTTCTTCATTTACAAAATGAAAATCCATAGAATCATTATCTTTAAGATTCTTAACAAGTTCTTCACCAACATTTAAAGATTGTTCATTATAAACGACTTGTTGATCCTTATTGACAATTGCAACTGGAATATTTCCACTACTTCCATAAGGATCCCACATCGATCCTAGAAACACACACGCATAAACACATGGAATAACAATAATTGCCATCATAACAACTTTAAACCATGTATTATGGATAAGTTCCTGCCATTCTTTTCTTACCATAAAAAAGCCTTCTTTCCATTTTTATCTATAGACATTATATATCCATAGATATATAATGTCTATGTAGTATTATAGTGAAATGTATACAAAAGTCAACTCTAATAGATACAAATGTTCATTTATTTGTTAAAATAGAAAATGAAGGTGATAAGGATGAAAATAAGACAAAGTTTTGAGCAAGCTATATGTATATTATTATTAATAGGTTCTCGACATGAACCAGTTAAAAGTCATGAGTTAAGTAAAGAGTTAGATGTTTCTGATTCTTATTTAAAGAAAATTACAAGGCAATTGGTTATTTCTGACTTAATTACTTCTAAAGCAAGTAAGTTAGGTGGCTTTGTATTAAATCGTTCTTTAGAAGATATATCGTTATATGATATATTTATAGCTATTGAAGGGAAAGAAAAATTTATTGAAACAAGTCATCTTGTTGATAAAGTTTTTGATTCTCACTTAAAAGTCAAAGATACTGAAGAAATGATTGTTAATTATTTAGATCAAGCTGAAAGACAATACAAAGATAAGTTAAAAGAAATTACTTTATCGCATATTGTTAAACAAGCGCATTTATAAAGGAGATAGAATGGATAATTATATTTTAAGAATTTTAGAAGAAATTATGAATATTGATAGTCCCTCAGGATATACAAAAGAGATTATTAACTATTGTATTGAGTTAGCTCATAATATGGGTTATCAAACACAGATTACAAACAAAGGAAATTTAGAGATATTTGTTGAAGGTCAAGATGATTATACAGTTGGCTTTTGTGCTCATGTTGATACTTTAGGTTTAATGGTAAGAAGTATTAAGAGTGATGGAACATTAGCTTTTACAAATATTGGTGGTCCTATTGTGCCAACATTAGATGGTGAGTATTGTCGTATTCTGACACGTGATAAAAGATTATATACAGGAACTATTTTATCAAACTCACCTGCTGCTCATGTTTATAGTGATGCAAAGGATAAACCAAGAACATGTGAAACTATGCATATTCGTATTGATGAACCCGTCAAAACAAAAGAAGATGTTATAAATCTTGGTATCCAAAATGGTGATTATATTGCAATAGAAACAAAGTTATCTTTAACAGAAAGTGGTTTTATTAAATCAAGATTTTTAGATGATAAATTAAGTGTTGCTATATTATTTGGTGTTCTTAATGAAATACATAATTTAAAGATAAAACCAAAACATAATATTATTATAACAATTTCAACATTTGAAGAAGTTGGACATGGTAGTGCTTATATCAATCCCGCAATTCAAGAATTAATTGCTGTTGATATGGGATGTATTGGTGAAGATTTAGCATGTAGTGAATATGATGTCAGTATTTGTGCTAAAGATGGTAGTGGTCCCTATGATTATGAAATGACGAATCATTTGATAGATCTTGCAAAGTTAAATCAATTAAGTTATGCCATAGATATTTATCCTTTCTATAGTAGTGATGTTTCTGCTGCTTTAAGAGGGGGACAAAATATTAAAGGAGCTTTAATTGGTCCTGGTGTCCATGCCTCACACGGAATGGAAAGATCTCATATCCAAGCTGTAGATAATACTTTAAGACTTATTTTGGCATATATTCAATAGTTCCTTACAAAGGGACTATTTTTTCGTGCCATTCTTATTTTATTTATGTATAATAGTATAGGAAAGTGTGGTGAGATAATGAAAAGTCCGTTAATGAGAAAATCTATAATTATAACTATTTTAAGCTTGGTTGTATTTGCTTCTGCAGCAACCATATATATCCAAATATTATCTCAAAACATCTACAATGAAACTGATTCATATCTTAATAAGATAGCAATTCAAACTTCTGATGCGATTAACTCACGTATTCAAGAAAACTTAACCCAACTTAAAACAATTAGTCTTTTAATAGAAGAAAACAAAATGACTAATGATAATATTTTTGAATATTTACATGATCTTGCTATTAAAGTCAATAATAAACGTTTTGGAATTATTGATATGAATGGAAATGCTAAAACATCTGATGGTAAAAGTTTTAATGCATCTGAAAGAGAATACTTTCAACAAAGTATTCTAGGAAAAAATGCTATATCTAATGTCCTAAGAGATGTCGTAGATAATCAAGAGATTAATGTTTTATCAGTTCCTATTTATAATAAAGAACAAAAAGTTGTTAGTGTTTTATTTTCAACATTTTCAACAAATAAATTTGCAGAAATATTAAATAATGCTTCTTTTAATAGTGGCGGTTACTCTTTTATTTTTAACGAACATGGAAAGACTATTATCTTTTCTAATGATACTCCTACTGATAATAATGTTACTCAAATACAAGATATAAATACAAACCAAGATTTTAATATAAAATCTATTGATACTAAAGGCTCTGGAGTCATTCAGTTCACTGATCAAAAGGGAAATAAAAACTATCTAACATATGCTAACATAAAAAGCAATGACTGGCTTGTTGCCTCTATTTTCCCTAAAGAGTATGTAACTCAAGAAATTAATGGTTTTATTCAAACCGCATATATAACTTGGTTAATTGTTGGTGTTGGTTCTGCTTTACTCATTACTGCTGTTTATGTTCTTCAAAAGAAACGTAAAATGGAAATTACAAAGTTAGCTTATGAAGATCCTCTTACTCATCATTATAACTTCAATAAATTCATTGAAGAAGCTAAGAATAAAAAACATTTATCTCAATATTTATTGATTAGTTGTGACATGAAAGAATATAAGTGGTTTGCTGAAATTTATGGTGAAGATACTGCTCATGATTTACTTATAACAATCATTGAATCAATGAAAGATTTTTGTCAAAACCATGAATTATACTGTCGTGAATCATCAGATATTTTTGCATTATTATTAAAAAAAGAAGAAGTTGAAAACATCAAAGATCGTTTAATGAGTTTAACCAAAATGATTAGAGAAAACTTTATGCATAAGCATCAAACAACGACTTATTATTTTCATTTTGGAATTTATTCGATTGAAGATAATCATATGGATATCAGAAATGCATTCCATAAAACCAATTATGCAAAAGTTGGTTTAAAAGAATTATCTAAAGATGATATTGTTTATTATCAAGAACAACAATATCAAGAAGAACTAGAAGCAAAACAAATAGAAGAAGAATTTAATGATGCACTTTTAAATGAACAATTTAAGGTTTATATTCAACCAAAAACAAATGTGTATGATGAAAGTGTTAGTTCTGGAGAGATATTAACAAGATGGATACATCCAAATAAGGGATTAATTCCACCTTATCGTTTTATACCTTTATTTGAAAGAAATGGTTCGTTAGAACAATTAGATATCTATATTTTAGAGAAATCTTTACAAGTTATTAAAAGATGGAAAGATCTTTATCATAAAGAAATAAGTATTTCTGTAAATGCTTCTAAAACTTATTTATTTAATATTGGATATGTTGATAAGCTTGTTGATTTAGTTAAGAAATATGATATCAATCCTCATTCTATACAGGTTGAAATAACAGAAGAAACAGCTGTTAAACGTAAAAGTGAATTAATTATTGTTCTTAATTATTTAAAGAAAAATGGAATAAAGATTGCATTAGATGACTTTGGTAGTGGTTATTCCTCATTAAATATGTTAAAAGATTTTCCTATAGATGTCGTTAAAATTGATCAAGAGTTCTTTAAAACAAACATTCATAATCAAGAGAAAAGTAATATTATTATTAAAGAAGTGATTGAGCTCTGTCATCAGCTTGGTATAGATGTTGTAGCTGAGGGTGTAGAAACAAAAGAACAAAGAGATTTCTTAAAACAATATTATTGTGATTATATTCAAGGTTTCTATTATTATAAACCAATGCCTATTCAAGAGTTTGAAGAAAAATTTGTTAAAGATAAATCATTTTAATTTATACCCTCTAAGGTAAATGACATGTATTTCATGTTGTTTATCTTAGAGGGGTCTTTTTTATTGGAATAAAATGGCAATCTTTATAATTAGACATTGATGTTGAAAACTGATATTGGTACAATGTTGTTAAGGATGTGATAACATGTATACAAAGATAAAAGAACTTTCTCATGATTATTATCAAGAAGCTATTGAATTAAGACGTGATCTTCATAAATATCCTGAACATGGATGGTTAGAAACAAGAACGGCTTGTATTATAGCAACTTATCTTGAAGATCTGGGGTATGAAGTTCTTGTTGGGGAAGATATTATGAAAAAAGATGCAAGAATGGGAGTTCCTATGGAAACTATATTACATCTTAACTATAAAAGATCATTAACTGAAGGGGCTAATCCTCAGTATATAGAAAAAGTAAGAGATGGAATGACTGCTGTTGCAGGGATTATAAAGAATGGTGAAGGGCCTACAATTGCATTACGTTTTGATATGGATGCTTTAGGTTTGATTGAAGATAATACAATGTCCCATGTTCCTTATAAAGAAGGTTTTTCTTCACGTCATATAGGAGCAATGCATGCTTGTGGTCATGATGGTCATGTTGCGATTGGTTTAGTGACTGCAAAAATACTTATGAATATTAAGAAATCTCTTCATGGAACAATCAAACTTATATTTCAACCTGCTGAAGAAGGTGTGAGAGGTGCTAAGTGTATTGCTGAAAGTGGTTTTTTAGATGATGTTGATTATATCATTGCTGGTCATATTATGCCTCAAGGAGAAGCTAAATATGATTTATATTTAGGAATGAATCAATCTTTTGCAACTACAAAATTAGATGTTCTCTATCATGGGGTTTCTACACATGCGGCTGAGTCACCTCAATATGGAAGAAATGCATTACTTTCTGCAGCCAACTGTATTTTAAACCTTCATTCTATTCCTAGAAATAGTGATGGATGCACACGTGTGAATGTTGGAACTGTTAGAGCTGGTACAGGTAGAAATGTGGTACCTGAAACTGCAACATTAGAGATAGAAGTCAGAGGTGCAACTACAGAACTTAATCGTTATATGGAAATGTATGCTAGAGATATTATTCAAGCCTCTGCTCGAATGCATGACACTATTGTAGAGATTAAAGAGATGGGAAAGGCTTATTCTTTATCTTGTGATGAAGATTTTATGAAAACAATTCGTACTCTTTGTGAAAATGAAATGCCTGATTTAAAACTATCAAAGCGTGATTTAAGTGCTTTAGGTGGTAGTGATGATTTTTCTTATATGATGGAAAGAGTTCAAGCACATGGTGGTAAAGCTACATATATGAAGTTATTAACACCTATGGTCGCATCACCACATAATGATGCATTTGATTTTAATGAAAAAGTCTTGGAAAAAGCTCCAAGAATATTCTCTAGTATTACATATCATTTAATGAAGTAAAAATCATACAACTTTGTATGGTTTTTTATTTATTCTATTCTCTATTTCTTATAATACATAAATAGGAGCTTCTTCTTTTCCACTAATAACTGCATCCCAATATGTTTCTTCATCATAAAAATACATTTTTCTATTTACAAGATTAACTATAAATTTAATACCTTTCATATTAGTCAATGTACTCTCTTTTTGACAATACCATATTGATACTTTAGATAAAGTATGTACTTTTAAACTCTTATCATAATCCCATCCATTAATATTCTTTCCATCAAAACATAGATCAATAGAATATATCTTTTCATCATCAAATGGCTCCGTTGATATTATATTACTAAGCTCATTTTTACTACCATAACTTAATTTCTGTTTCAAATCAGTAATAACTTCAGAAAATTCTTTATCCTTATTATAGGATATTGTTTTCGCAACATATACACTAACCTCTTCATTAATTGCACGAGATAAAGTCATATACTTCACATGATCTGCCTCGCGAATATATTTTAAAACTGAAGGTACTGATACAGCCATAAGAACTGCTAAAACCACAACAACAACTATAACTTCAGTTAATGTAAATCCTTTTTTATTTTTAATCATTACTGTTTACCTATCACTTTTCTTATAGATATAAAGTGCCTTTCATTTGTACTTTTATATCTATAACTTGTGTAGGTATTTATTCAATTATTCAAAAAAAAATTCCTGAAATTATAATCAAGAATTCTTTTTTTATTATTTTTTTATTTTTCTTTTATTACGTTGTTGGTTATTCTTTTTAGGTCTATTTAATTTATCTGTTTTAGGTTTATTATTGCCACCTTTTTTGACTGGTGCACTTAAATCTTCCATTGGATAATATGGATTATCAATAACAGGTATTTGTTGTTTAATAAACTTCTCAACTTCTCTTAAATCATCTTTTTCTTGGAAACAACAAAAAGTAATTGCATCTCCTTTTGCACCAGCACGAGCAGTTCTTCCAATTCTATGTACATAGTTTTCTGCTTGTTCAGGTAAATCAAAATTAAAAACATGTGTTAAATCATCAATATCAATTCCTCTAGCAGCAATATCAGTAGCTACCAAGACTCTTGCTTTACATGATTTAAAATTATTCAAAGCTCTTACTCTTGCATTTTGTGATTTATCACCATGAATAGCTTCAGATTCAATTCCTGCTTTTAATAACTTCTTACATAATATATCAGCATTTCTTTTTGTTCTTACAAAAACAATCGCATTAAATATTTGTGGGTTTTCTAATAATTTAATAAGTAATTTTGCTTTATTTGTTTTATCTACAAAGTATAATGATTGATTAATCATTTCCACTGTCATATTCCCTGTGCTTACCATTATTCTTTCTGGTTGATTTAGAATATCATCAACAAGATGTTTAATCTCATCAGGTAATGTTGCAGAAAACATCATTGTTTGACGTTTCTTTGGTATTAACTTTAAGATTTTTCTAATATCATTGATAAATCCCATATCCAACATTCTATCTGCTTCATCCAAAACAAAATATTCAATATGTTTAAAATCCAATAATCCTTGTTTATGTAAATCCATCAATCTTCCAGGAGTTGCAACTAAAACATCAATCCCCTTTTCTATTTTTGTAACTTGAGATCCTTGACGAACTCCTCCAAAAATAACCGCAGATTTAATATTCACAAATGGTCTCATATATTCAAAAGTTTCATTAATTTGAATAGCTAACTCTCTTGTTGGAGCTAATATTAATGCTTTGATTGTTCTTGGATATTTTTGATTTTCTTCACGTAAATATAATTGTTGTAAAATGGGTAATGCAAATGCTGCAGTTTTACCTGTTCCTGTTTTTGCACAGCCTAATAAGTCTTTACCACTCAATAATATTGGTATAGCTTGTTCTTGAATCGGTGATGCTTCTTTATAGTTTAATTGAGCAGTTGCTTCAATTAATGGTTTAATTAATTCTAATTCACTAAATTTCATGTATTTCCTCTTCTTTCTCATACAGTATAACACAATTTCTTATAAACACTGCATTTATTTTATTTATTCCCTTTATATCAATAGAAAAAGCATTATTCTATAAATAATGCTCTACCAATTCTCACTAATGTAGCACCTTCTTGTAACGCTATTTGATAATCTTGAGACATCCCCATTGATAATTCTTTTAAATCAAACTGACTACACTTCTTTTGAAGTTCATCTCTAAGATTATTCATTTCTTTAAAATAACATCTTGTATCCTCTACCTCAATATAAGGTGCCATCATCATCAATCCATCTACCACTAAAGATGAACACTTTTCAACATACAATAATACATCTTCCATATCCTCTTTATAAAAGCCATGCTTACTTTCTTCTCTAGCAATATTAACTTGTAATAAAATAGGCACAGATATATTCTTTTTCTTTGCTTGTTTTTCTAATTCATCAATTAATTTATAACTATTGACTGAATGAATTAACTCAACCTTATCAATAATATATTTAACTTTATTTGTTTGTAAAGTACCAATAAAATGCCAATGTCCTTTTCCATGATATTTTTCATACTTATCTAAAAAAGCTTGAACTCTATTTTCCCCATAATATAAACATCCACAATCTTCTAATTCATTAATTTCTTCTACACCTACATATTTTGTTGCAGCAATAAGTTTTGCAGGTTTTACTTCTTCTAATAACTCTTTAACTTTATCTTTATTGACTTTCATTTGATCACCGTTCCTAGTATTATTATACAACTTTTTGATATTATTTCTATATTTTAGATGTATAATCAAAAAAAGTACACATATATATGATATGATAAACATTATAAAGTGAGGTGTTGATATGAATGATCTATTAGAAAGATATTTAGGGGCTGTTTGTTCTTACTTTAATGGGCCTAAAAGACATAAGGTTTATCGTGATTTGAAAAGAGAAATTCAATCATCAGTACACCAATACGATGATTTAGAAGCAATGCTTGTCAGTTATGGACATCCTAGATGTGTAGCTCTTAGTTATGGTTATAGACCATTATTAAATCATACATTTAATCCTAAAGTTGTTGTCTTTGTAGAGAAACTTGTTTTTATAGTTTCTGGTATTTATCTTTTCTTTTCAACTTTATATTATTTACAACAATTTAACTGTCTTCCATTTCAAACAACTCAACATGTTGTTTCATCAATATATATGTCAACATTTTTCACTTGGTTACTTTCTAATCCATTTGTTATTATGTTAAGTATTTCAGTTATCTCTTGTATAATATTCTTTTTACTTGATAGAAAATATCCAGCTGATTTATCACCACTTGAACATTGGAATATTGAAACATTAAATTCACTTCCTCATCAATCACACTACCCATATCGAATTACTGAAACAGTATTTATGGTTATCTTTACACTTTATTTCTTTATTTATACACTATTCTTTTCAAGTGATACTATCTTAATTATTCAACATGAATCATATCAAATGATTCACTTAATGACTTATTTCTTTCAACCCTTTATAATGATTATATTTGTTGATTATTTTATAGATATGACAAAGAAGAGATATACAAAAAGATATTTAAAGTATAGTTCTTTAATCAATTTATTTACTTTATCTTCTCTTATCATATTTATTTATAATTCAGATTTACTAAAAGATTATTTATTACCATTTGGTGTTAGTTTTGAATACACTCTTGTTAATATCTTTATCCTGGGTGCAATCTTTATGATATCTCTTATATCATTATATAAACTTATGAGAAACTTAAAATCATATCGATCATTATTTAGAAAATAAAGAACTTCCTTTTATTCAAGAAAGTTCTTTTTAATTATCTTATCTTTGTTCCATTAGGTAATGTTTCAACAGAAACAAGTTCTAGTAATTTCTTTTTAGAACCCGCTAAAATCATTCCTTGTGATTCAACACCACGTAGTAATGCAGGTTTTAAATTAGAAACAACAATCACCTTTTTACCAATCATATCTTCTGGACTATAGAAGTCAGCAATTCCACTAACAATTTGTCTTACTTCTTTTCCAATATTAATTTGAGACACTAATAACTTATCAGCATCAGGATGTCTAACACATCCTTCTACTGTTCCTACAGTTAATTCAATCTTAGCAAAGTCATCAATTGTGATTAAGTTTTCATCTTCTTTAACTTCTTCTTTTTTAGGTTGTAAAGCTTCAACCTTTTTTTCTACTTCTTTTGGATCTAAACGAGAGAATAATTGTTGTGGTTGATCAGTGACTTTTGTTCCTACTTGATATAAACCAAAAGTAGTGAGATCTTTCATTTCTCTTTGATTTGTATTGATTTGATCTAAAATCTTTGTAGAAGTTGAAGGTAAATAAGGTTCTAATGCTATGGCAGCAAAACGAATAGCTTCTAATAAGTTATAAAGAACAGTTGCTAAACGATCTTGTTTATCTTCTTCTTTTGCAAGTGCCCAAGGCATAGTATCATCGATATATTTATTTGTACGTCTTAATAAGACAAAGATTTCATCTAATGCTTTAGATGCTTTCATTTCATCCATTAATGCTTGTACCTTAGCAGGCATTGCTAAAGTAATATCTTTTAATTCTTGATCTACTGGTTCTTCCACATTTGGATTAGAAACAATACCATCAAAGTATTTGTTTGTCATTGCTATTGTTCTATTGACTAAGTTACCTAAGACATTCGCTAAATCAGAATTAATTCTTTCTACTAATAAATCCCAAGTAATACTTCCATCATTATCATATGGAATTTCATGTAAGACATAATATCTCACAGCATCTACTCCAAAGATATCTACTAAATCATCAGCATAAATAACATTTCCTTTAGACTTAGACATCTTACTTTCACCTTGTAATAACCAAGGATGTCCAAAGACTTGTTTAGGTAAAGGAATATCTAAAGCCAT
>JAVWHX010000023.1:0-32594 GCA_036639875.1 Coprobacillus sp. | reverse complement strand
CAAGATGATATTCAAGGTAAATACTCTTTAATGGATGCACAGTATAGACTTTCAAATAAAAGGGATGATTTTATATATGCTCAATCACAGTATATGACAGTCAGTGATGAGAATGGAATTTTAAAATCACAAGTTATTGTTAATCAACAACCGGAGCATGTGTTTTTTAGTAATACTGAGACAACATCACAAAGATTTTATCTTAATCCATTATCTAAAAACATAAAAGTATCAGTTGTTATGACATTACCTAAAGCAAGCTTTGAACCTATAGAAAATGAAGATGAAGAGGAAATTCAGGCTGAACCGTTTGCATATTGTTCCTTAAAAATAAGTAGATATAAATATGGATCATTCTCAGATGATGTAGAACCTCTATTTGAGAATTTAATGATAAATAAAGATGGCAAAATAGATAGAAATATATAAAACGACATCATGAGATGTCGTTTTATAGTAGTTCTTCAAATTGATTAAGAATATGTTCAAAGTATTGATATGCATCATCATAAAGTTGATCCTCTAAAGGATTAACCAATGCATCTTTTAATAAATCAACAGGTGATTTGCTTCCTCCAGATTTCAAGAAATGAAGATAAGCATCTTTTTGTTTTGTATCACCAGATAATAAACGTGAGACAATTGCTAAGGCAACAGTCATTCCTAAAGTATATTTATAAACATAATAATTATAATAGAAATGTGGTATATAGAAACAAGAATGTCCAACGTATTCATCCATAGTTACTGATTCACCATAATACTCAGCATTCTTCTTATAATATAAATCAGTAATAACTTGAGATGACATAGGTGCAGAATCTTTAGCTAAAGTGTGTAAAATATGTTCAAAGTCAGCATACATTGGTTGTCTGAAAATCAAACCAACACAATTTTCTAATAGTTCATATAAGAAATACATCTTCTCTTCTTTAGAAGAAGCATGTTCTAACATATAATTAATTAATAATGTTTCATTAACTGTAGAAGCAACTTCTGCTACAAAGATACGATAATCACAATTAACAGGTGTCTGATTATGACATGATAAATAAGTATGAGCACTATGTCCTAATTCATGAATCATTGTTGATAAAGAATTATAATCACCAATAAAATTCATAAGAATATATGGATTTGTGTCATAACAACCACTTGAATAAGCACCTATTCTTTTACCTGTATGAGGATAATAATCAATCCATCTTTCATCTTTCGCTTTTTTTATAATATTGACATATTCATCACCAAAGATTTTCACAACATCTTCAATAATATCAAAGCATTCATTAGTTGTGTATTTCTTTGTTTCATATTCAATAATTGGCACATTTAAATCATAATTATACATTGTTTCAAGATTTAATATCTTTTTCTTTAATGCATTATATTTATGAAATAATGGTCTATATTGATTATTGGCTTTTTCTAATATCTTAAAGAATAATGATGAAGGAACATTATCATCAAATAAAGATGCTTCTAAAGGATTATCAAACTTCTTCACATCAGCATAAAATGCATCTTTTTTCATAACTCCAGAAAGTGTTGCTGCAAAAACATTTTCATACTTCTTATATTCTTTAAAGAAGTTATGATAAGCTTCTTTTCTAATTTCTGGATTTTTATTCTTTAAGAATTCAGTTAATGTTGCACTATTTAAAAATTTCTTTTCTCCTTCAACAATAACATCCTCATAATCTAATCTTAAAGCATCAAAGACTTGAGAAGAAACATCAGAAATAGGTGATGTTTTAGAAATCAATGTTTCCATTTCTTGAGACAGAGTATGTTTCTTTTGTCTTAAAATTTCAGATATTGAATATCGATAATCAGCCAATCTTTCATCTTTCATATATTCTTCAACTTTATCATTATTCTCAATCATCATAACAGTATAGAAATCTAAAGATGATGAAACTTGATCATAGAAAGTGAGAATTGCTGAATACATTGTTTGATAGTCTTGATTATTAGGTTCAGTGTCACAATGTAAATGAGCAAAGCAATGTAATTTCTGAATATATCTTGATAACGTTATATAATCTTCATGAAATTGAAGAAAGTGCTCAATGTCAGTTAAGAATATATCTTTTTGTTTTAAAGTCTTTTCTAATAAATCCTTTGCTTTTGTTAAATCATTATAGAAATCTTCATGAGTTTTATATATTAAACTTAAATCCCATGTATCTTTTATATCAATTGTAGATCTTTCCATAAATAACCTCCTTGTATAAACTCTATCATATGTTCTTCATAACTCTTTGTCAATATTTAAGGATATGTTATACTATAAACAATATAAAAAAGGAATTGAAATTATGAAGGAATATTTAGAGTTTGATCACTTACAATTTAAGCTAATGATTATTCAAAAATTAATGTATGAATTACATCTTTTTGAAGATGAATATAGATTAGGAAAGCACTATATGGATCTTCTCCATCAAAATAAGATTGTTAATAAAGATGAAAGTTTAAAAAGTCATATTCAAGCAGCTATCAATTATTTTGAAAAGTTACAGATACCTACTTATATGGCTGATAGAATATATGATTTATATATTCATGAAGAGAATGATATCTATTTTGAAATCAATCCATTATGGAGAATAAAAGAAGAATATAAGAATGGTAAAGAATTTGCAATTGTTTCTATTTCTAAAAAAGAATTAAAACAATTTTCTAAATTAAGAAAAATATCATTTCGTTGTTTTAATGATGGTGGACAAAAGTTAGTTCGTTTTTTAGAAAAAGAAGGTATTGAAGTTCTTGATTATCAAGAACAATATCAACAGGATAAAACATTCATTGAAAAAATAAAGTATAAAAATCATCAAACGATTACTACAAATGAAAAAAGAATAAACCCAATTATTACACTTCTTGTTTTTGCATTATTTGTTGGCGGTTATTCATATTTTAATTCAATGGAATTAGCTGTACAAAAAGAAGAACAGATTAAAATCGAAAGAACAAATGCAAGGAATAATGCGACAAAGGAACTTGTTGATAATAAAGTTGTGATTAGATATGATGAAGCGTTTGATAAATATTGGATAGAAGATATAAATGGTAAAGATTTAATGAACCAAGAGTTTTATAAAGTGAGTCAATCTGCTTTTGAAAATAAGTTATTATTATGGGGAAAAAATGGATATGCATTTTTTGATATAGATAGTTATGAAGTGAGTGAATATTATGTACAAGTTGATGATTTGTCTGCTTATAAGAAAAAAGATGTAAGTGAAAAAGTTTATGTTGTTACAAAAGATAGTGAAAATTGGTATGTATTATCTCAAGATAAGTTCTATGATCAACCTGCAATTATTAATAAAGGGACAATAATGACTATATCACAAACAAAGACGTTTACAATTTGTTATGTTGATTTAAGTAATGAAAAACAACCTGTTGTAAGATCATTTACAGAACCAGTAGGGGGTAAATAGTGTGACAATAATCAATTATATAAAAAGAATTATACTTCCAATTGTGATTACAGTTGTTTATCTAATACTTATTAATGATATACAATTTCAAGACTATCAAACATTGATTCATTTTGGATATTATATAATCTTATATAGATATCTATGTCGATTAGGTGAATTTAATAAACTGTTTAGTTCTCTTTATGAAAAAATACATTACTTTTCATTTTTAAAGAAAGTCCTTATAACGATATCAATCAGTATGTTACTTGGCTATTTATCTCGTTTTATTATTGGTGATATTGGAACAATAGGTGTTGGTTTCTTAATTCCTGTTGGTGATGAGACAATGATGTTGATATGGCTATTGACGCTGGCTATCTTAAAACCTATCTGTGATACTTTATTATATCATAAAGTATTTGTTGTTTTAGAACATAAAGATATGGTTTATATGACAATATTTATTTCATTAATATTTCAAGCTATCGTGAATATGGGTAGTATAACTGGTGGTGTTGTTATCTTTTTAATGTCGATTCCACCAATGATAAGTTATTATTTCACAAAAGATATTACTGTTTCATTGACATCTCAATTCCTTGTCAATCTTGCTAACCTTATATCTTTATATTTATTTTTTGTGTAGGAGGAGACTATGGGTTTTTTAAATATATTTAAGAAAGAAAACTATATTAAACATATTAACGTATCTCATAATTATATTGAATTTGATAATGTAAGGATAGACTTTCCAGCATCACTTGAAGATGTAGCAAAGGTATTAGATTTAAATGATGCTGAAAAGATGGAATATGAAGAGCATTGTGAATATGTTTTTCATAAGCAAGGGATTATTTTAAGGACTTGTGACTATAAGGGTGTGTATTTGAAATATCGTAAAGCATTTATTGATAATCAACATAATTTTGTTTATGTTTATATATATTGTGGAAATCATGTTGAAAAGATGGTTTCAGAGAATGCATTGCCTAAACAAACTTGTAAAGCAGTCATTACTTTTAATCAAAAACCTGCATCTCAATATTTTCATTATTTTAATAGGACTCAAATCGATATGTTTTCAGCCTATTACTATAAAAAAGAAGAGGGAGATATTTCTAACTCAAATCAAGAATCAAGTAATATTGCATTATCTTTTAATCCACCAAGACCACATAGTGATACAAATTATAAAATCAAACCTTGTCATGAGGAAGTTCTTGAATTTGATAATTTTAATTTTAAACTTTGTATATTACAAGTTCTTATTTACGATTTAGAATTATTAACTCCTTATTTTGATATTGATGATTTTGCAGATTGGTATAGTGGAAAAGAAATAGATACAGAGAGTCCAACACCAATAAAACCAGTTATCAATTATTTTAAAAAACTCCCTATTCCTAAAAGATTAGCAGAATATGTTAGTGAAATTAATATGGATGGTGGAAATGATATTTATATGAATATTGCTCCCCAATGGAGTGGTGCTGATGAGATATTCGATTTAAGTGATATAAGTGAAAAAGAGTTATTGCAGTTTCCTCAACTTAAGAAAGTGACATTAATGAGTAATCAATATGATAAACTTTCTTCGTTTCTAAAAAGTAAAGGAATAGAGGTCAATTCATTATAATAATAAATCCCACTATCTATTTAATAGTGGGATAATTTGTGTAAATAAAAACTCTATCATTAGATAGAGTTTACTAATTTAGATAATCTAGATTTTTGTCTACTAGCATAGTTTCTATGATGAATACCTTTGCTTACTGATGCATCTAATTGTGATGCAGCAATATTATATGCATTAACAGATTCTTCTTTATTTCCAGCTTCAACTGCAGCTTTCACATTCTTAATTGCTGTTTTTAAAGCACTCTTATAAGATGTATTTAAAGCACGTTTTTTGTTATCGTTTTTATAACGTTTAATTTGTTGTTTCATGTTTGCCATTGATCTTCACCTCACTTTTTACTTTCGCCTTGTTATTCTACCAAAAATATACGATAAATGCAATGTTTTATTGATAAATGATTATATTTTTTTTATTTGGTAAAGATTATTATGGTGAGAATATGAAAAAATACTATACACGAAGTGACTTAGCGATTGAATCTTTAGCAAATGCAATCAAGGATAAAGACTATAAACACGAGGAAAAACAAGATGGAGATATCACTATTGAGACCTTTGAAATATTACAAACAAGTGATTTGTATCCTCATGAAATAGGTCAATATGTTGAGATTAGTTTTTCTGATTATGAGAATTTAAGTACTATAGGTAAACATTTTGAAAGAAAATTGACAGAGTTTATTAAACAAGCAACTCCTGAGTTAGATCCTTTAATCTTGGTTGTGGGTTTGGGCAATGAAACTCTTACAAGTGATGCTATTGGACCTAGAGTCTTAAAACATGTGAGAGCAACCCATCATTATCCAATGAGTGAAAGACATCATAATCAATATTATGATACAATTTGTATAACACCAGGTGTGATGGCGCATACGGGAATGGAAACTGCTGATGTTGTTCATTGTTTAGTTGAAGAGTATCAACCAGATGTTGTGATTGTATTTGATGCTTTATGTGCACAAAGTTACGAAAAAATATGTCGTGTTGTCCAAATGAATAATGTAGGTATATATCCAGGTAGTGGGATTGGCAATCATCGTAAGAGTATAACAAAGACTTCAATGGGTGTGCCTATTATCGCGATTGGAGTACCAACTGTTATTCATGTCTCAAGTTTAGTTAGTGATGTGTATAACTTATTAGAAGGATATTTTAAAGAATCTTTAGAACCTTCAACATCATTAAAGGTTGGAAAAAGAAAAAGATATGAGGGTCGTCTTAATGATGTTCAAAGAAGATTAATCTTAGGCGAGATTGGTCAATTAGATGAACAAAAAAGAATTCAATTATTAAATGAAGTTTTAAATCCAATTGACAATCAATTTGTAATGAGTGATAAACAAATTGATTTTGATATAGAAATGCTTTCCAAACTGCTTTCTTCTAGTTTTAATCATTTAAAGTATTAAGGTGTACTAAAAACACCTTTTTTTGCATATACATTGTTGTATAGTGTTAAGGAGGAAGAGGAATGAAAGGTAATTTGAAGATCGTACTGAAGGTTATTATTGTGATTGTTATTTTATTAAATCTTCCTTTTCAAAAGATCTATAGTGAAAGTATTGAAAATGTTGTCGCTTCACTTACAACAACAGATGTAAAAAAGAAATCTAATGGAAAATCAATTTATATTTATAATACGCACCAAGGAGAAGATTATGCAAATGAATCAGTCAAAGAAGGGAGTAAATATTTGATGCAACAATTAGAATTTAGAGGTTATGATGTAGATTATGAAACAACAGATTTTGAATTATATAAAACAAGAAATAAAATAGACTATAAAAACTCTTATTCAGTTTCAAAGAAATATTTAAGTAATGCATTAGAAAAACATGGTGGATATGATTTGGTTATTGATTTTCATAGAGATTCAGTAAAAAAGTCTTTAACAACTTTATCTTATGGTGGTAAGGATTATGCTAAGTTAATGTTTGTTGTGGGTAAAGGAAGTGGTAATTATGATGCTGTTAATAAGTGTTGTGAAAAGTTATCAGCCTCTTTAAATAAAAAGATACCACAGATTAGTAGAGGTGTTTATTTGAAACAAAGTCATTATAATCAAGGAACAACAAAGAATATGTTTTTAGTTGAAGTTGGGGCTAATGAAAATACATTTGAAGAAGTCAAAAACTCTCTTAATATCTTAACTTTAGTTATTGATGAATATTTAAGTGCATGAAAAACTTCTTTTATGATTTCTGTTTGGTTTTACTTCTGATATGTGTGATGAGTATATTTTTTGATGATTATAATGTTTCAAAAACAATGTTTCAAAGAAATATAGATTCTTTTGAAGAAACCGTTGCTTCTTCAGAAGAAGTAAAAAATGATTATGTAACGATTCAAGATTCTTCTGATAATTCTGTTTCTACTTTATTTAAAACAGTGAGTGATACATGTGTAGGTGTTATTCAATTTATTGCTTTAATATTTTCTGATTTTATAAGTAGTTTATTAACAGTTATCATTTATTAAACAGTTTAAGTAGGTGAAATAATGAATTGGACTGTTCCTATTATTATAGGTTTAGTATTAAGATGTATTGTTAAATATATTATTAAAAATAAAAGCAGAAACTAAATGAGTGTTTTCTGTTTTTTTTGTTTCATAATAAATATTGGGTTGAATGAAAACAACTTGTAAGATAAGTTATTATAACGTAGAATATAGATGTGTTTTATTGAAATAAAAGAAAGTGAGTGATAGAAATGGATAATAAAAGAATTGTATTTATGGGTACAGCGTCTTTTTCTTTAGAAGTTTTAAAGATGTTGTTAGAAGAAAAATATAATGTTGTGGGAGTTGTTTCACAACCTGATCGTTATGTTGGACGTAAAAAGGTTTTAACGATGCCTGATGTAAAGCTTGAAGCGTTAAAGCATAATATAGATGTTGTTCAACCACAAAGGATTAAAGAAGATTATCAAGCAGTATTAGATTTAAAGCCTGATTTAATTATTACTGCAGCATATGGACAAATTATTCCTAAGGTGATATTAGAAGCACCAGAATTAGGATGTGTTAATGTTCATGCTTCATTACTTCCGTTATATAGAGGTGGAGCACCAGTGCATCAGTCTATTATTGATGGACAAGACAAAACAGGTGTAACGATTATGTATATGGTTTCTAAGATGGATGCTGGAAATATAATTAGTCAAGTAGAGACAAAGATTGAAGAGAGTGATACTTTGGGAATCTTATATGATCGTTTAAGTGTATTAGGAGCTCGTTTGTTAAAAGAAACATTGCCTTCAATTCTTGCTAAAACAAATCAAAGTATTCCTCAAGATGAATCATTAATTACATATGCTCCAACATTATCTAGAGAAGATGAAAAAATTGATTGGTCTTTCACTTCAAGACAAATCTTTAATAAGGTTAGAGGAATGGATCCTTGGCCAGGAAGTTATACAACTTATAATAATAAGACTGTTAAAATTTGGGCTGGGCATGTTCATGATTGTGAGAATGCCAGAACACATCATGCTCATCAAGAGAATGGAACGATTGTGAAAATCTTTAAAGATGCAATTGGTGTAAAAGTCAGTGATGGCGTTTTCTTGATTAGTGAATTTCAATTAGAAGGAAAAAAGAGAATGTCTGTAAAGGATTATTTAAATGGACATAATATCTTTGAAGTAGATACAAAATTTATATAAGATAGTCATTTTTTCGATGACTATCTTTTCTTATCAGTGTATAATAATGATATGAGGTGATTGGTATGAGAATGGTTGATTTAATAGAAAAAAAGAAAGATGGTTTAGAACATACTGATGAAGAAATTCATTTTATTATTGATGGTTATACAAATGAAAGAATTCCTGATTATCAAATGAGTGCATGGATGATGGCAGTATGTTTTCAAGGGCTTAATAAACATGAAACAGCAACACTTACAAAAGAGATGATGCATAGTGGTGATATTATTGACTTAAGTCAAATTCATGGAATTAAGGTTGATAAACATAGTACAGGTGGTGTTGGTGATAAGACATCGTTAGTATTAGGACCGATTGTTGCAGCGTGTGGTGTTCCTGTAGCGAAAATGAGTGGTCGAGGATTAGGACATACGGGTGGAACTTTAGATAAATTAGAGTCTATTCCAGGTTTACAAATCATGGTTGAGGAAGCAGACTTTATTAAACAGGTGAATGATATTCATTTGGCAATTATTGGTCAAAGTGCTCACTTAGATCCTGCTGATAAGAAAATGTATGCATTAAGAGATGTCACTGGAACAGTTGCGTGTATTCCACTTATTGCTTCATCTATTATGTCTAAGAAGTTAGCTGCTGGAAGTGATGCGATATTGTTAGATGTTAAATATGGTGATGGAGCTTTTATGAAAACCAAAGAAGATGCTAAAGAGTTGGCACATACAATGATTGAAATTGGAGAATCTTTAGGTAAAGATACAAGAGCTGCTATTTCTGATATGTCACAACCTTTAGGGAACGCGATTGGTAATTCTTTAGAAGTGAGAGAAGCTATCAATACATTAAATGGAAATGGTCCTGCTGATTTATTAGAACTTTGTTTACAAGCTGGTAGTCATATGTTGATTCAAGCAAAAAAAGCAACTTCTGAAATACAAGCAAGAAAGATGTTACAAGAAGCTATTGATAGTAAGAAGGCGTTAAATGTTTTAGCAGATATGGTTAAAGCACAACATGGTGATAGTGCATTTATAAAACATCCAGAACTTTTTGAAAAAGCTAAAGAAGTTATTGAAGTGAGATCTTCAGTAAATGGATATGTTAAAAACTTAGAAGCATTAGCTTTAGGAATTGTAAGTATGAAACTTGGTGGAGGTAGACAAACAACAGATGATGTTATTGATCATAGTGTTGGATTAATCTTAAATAAAAAGATTGGTGACTCTGTTAAAAAAGATGATATCCTTGTTTATGTTCATACAAACACAGGATTATCTGATGAATTGAAACAAGATATTTTAAGTGCATATCATATTCAAGATGATTTTGTACCAAAACCAGTTCTCATTGATGAAGTTTTATCTTAAACACAGAGGCAACTCTGTGTTTTCTTAAAATAGAGGTGAAAAGAATGAAAAATTATTATTTACAAGCGTTAGATATGCTTATTTATTTACTAGATAAAAATGGAAATTATGATCATTGGATAGAATGGTTAAAAATAGATATGAATAATTTTATAGATATGGATAATGTTGATCATCATATTCAAGCATATGGTGGAATGGGTTCTTTTAATGATTTACACTTATCAAAATTAGATAAAGAAGAAAACTTAGTATTTGATATTATGAAACAGTTTTGTTATGAAATAACATTTTATTATAAACGTATTCATAAGGATATGAAAACTTTAGAAAAAGAAGTATTGAATGAAGTTCTTTATAAAAATAAAGAAAAAAGAGAAGCTGTCTTTATTTTGATTCTTGATGGATTACAAAGTGGAGATTTCTTAACTTTCTATAAACATGGTCAAAAATATAAAAATATAAAAGATATAGTCTTTTATAGAGATAGTGTTTGTATGGGAGATGATATGAACGAGAATACAAGAACATATCCTTGTCATGTTAATCTTCCTTACACATCGCTTTTAACAATTGTTAAGGAATATAATTTCTTAGCTCAAATATCTGGAAATGATGTTGTATGGGTTGCTTTAAATTCTCATGGAAAAGAACTCTTTTCTTATTTTACAAAGAGTGATAAGTTGATTAAGATTACAAATAAAGTCAGTATTGATGATGTTTGTGAGGGAACTTATAAAATATATTTTAAATACTATACATCACCTATTGCTAGAGGATATCAATTATTTAAGGAATATCATGGTGATGGATATCAGATGTGGCATGATGGTGTTCAAGAAGAATATCTTTGTTGTTCAATTAGTAAAAAACAAGAGGAAGAATGGAGAAAAGAGTTATAATCTTCATCTTTCTCTTTTCATTCAAAATAATGTTTTGTATAATAGATAAAGAATGGAAGATAAAGGGGTTTGAATAATGGGAAAATTTTTGTTTTTTGATATCGATGGAACTTTAGTAGGGGCATCAAGAAGAGTTACAGAGAAAACGATAAAGGGAATTAAGCAAGCTCAAGAGAATGGGCATAAAGCATTTTTATGTACGGGAAGAGCACCAACATCTATCTCTAAAGATTTATTAGATATTGGCTTTGATGGTATTGTTTGTAGTGCTGGTGGATTTGTAATTATTGATGGTAAGTTTATTTTTGAAAACTTTATTAATCAATATGTTTTATCAGAAGTTTTAACTTTGTTTGTGAATAATCATATTTTGTTTACTTTAGAAGCCAAAGAAGCAATTTATCAAACACCTGGTGTTAATGAGTTTTTTGATAGAAGACATCAATTAGATTGTAAAGAGAATTTAGAACTTGCAAGATTCTTTGAAATGAGAAGAGCGACTGAAAATAGAAAACCTGTAAAAGATTTTGATATCTTAAATACAGGTGTACCTAAAGTATGTTTTATTGCTCCTCATAAAGAAGATTATTTAAAATGTGTTCCTTTTTTAGAAGAATTATTTAATATTGTTATCTTTTCTAAAGAAGAAGATGATTTTGTGAATGGAGAAATTATTATTCAAAACTGTACTAAAGCTGATGGTATTAAAAGAGTTATTGAGTATTATCAGGCATCAATGGATGATACAATTGGTTTTGGAGATAGTATGAATGATTATCAAATGTTAGAAGAAGCAGCAATTGGAGTTGTTTATGAAAAAGCTCCTGATAATCTTAAAGCATTAGGTCAATATTTCTTTAAAGACCCAGATCAAGATGGAATATATGAGATTATGAAAGAATTGAAATTAATTAAATAAGATTAATTTCTTTTTTTGTAATTAGTAGAATTTTATATAATAAGCAAATACAGTTAGAATTGTTGAAGTACTTAAATAGTTGTGGTAGACTTAAATAAGTTGGAGTGAACATGAGATGGAGGGATTTATATGTATAAGTTAATGATTATAGAAAATGCAAATATTATAGAAAACCATCTTCGTGATAAACTGATATCATTTGTGAAAAATATGGGCAAGGGTGATAAGTCAGCAATGCTTCTTAAAGGAAACCTTAAAATTGATAATCAAGAATACTTATTGAATCTGGCTTGTGATTGCGAAGTCGTTATATTGAAAGCTGATCCTGGTGAAGAAAAAGCAGTGTTGTCATTTGCTAAATATTTGAGAAAAAGAACGGGTTATACTGATATTGTTTTTGTGGCTAATGATGTTAAATATGCGACTTCTGGGTATGATGTGGATGCGACTGCATATTTAACATCTGATAATTATGAAGAAAACATTGAGAATACATTAAAAAAAGTTGTGAGTTCTCTATCAAAGAAAAATATGACTTGTGTTGTTGTGGAATATGATGGTGAAATTGTACGTATACCTTGTCGTGATATCCGATATTTAGAAAGCAGTAAAAATATAGTTAATATTTATACTGAATATGGTTTATTTAAAGATAGACGTAAACTTAATGAATATGATAATGTTTTAAATGAACTTCCAAACTATTTACGTATTCATCAAAGTTTTGCAGTTAATTTAACATATTGTTATAAATTTGAACGTTCTGGAATCACGATGTTTGATGGAACATTCTTACCAATTAGCCGAAGTCGTTATAACGCTGCTCATAAAGTGATTTCCGAATTTGCAAAACATATTATTTTATATGAAGATATTTTTGAAACATAAATGAAAAGAGGTGGTTTGCTTGAAACAGTTTAATTATTTTGATTTTGCTAATGTTTTATCAGAAGAAGAAATGATGGAAATACAAGATAAATTATTATCTATGTCTGGTAAAGAGATGGAAAGTTATTATAAAAAGTTATTGGAAAAAGGAACTTGTAAATCTAAGAATAAAAAAATTGAATGTTTAGATTTTTTAACTTATTATATTGAACTTCGAACACAATGGAATTATTTTTTAATGAATCATATGGATGAAAGCGTAAAAGCGATTTACTTTGAGTTTGATACTCTTTTTAGATGGTCAGGAGAATTTTCGAGTTGTAGTCAGTATTCTTCGCTTGTACATAAAAATGATGATTGGGCATTAGATAGTATTTGCAATCAAGCAGAAGCACCAAGTTTTGAATTGCTAGCTATTGTTTATAATGGTTGCTGTGATAAATGTTTGGGTGGTTTAAATAATAAAAAGGTCTTAATAGCATTAACAATTTCAATTTTTAAACAAGTTGTTGAAATGAATAATCCAGGTATACCAGTTTGTATACATTACAAATATCAAGATCCACTCTTTCGATTATTTGATGATAAACAATATTGATTTTAAAAGACACTAAGATATAAACTATACTTTATAGAATAGATATGAAATAAAGAATATTTCATCTATAGAGTACGGTTTAAATGAAATAGTGTTTTTTTATTTTGTAAGGATAACTTGAATATTTTAATATATTTATTTATAAGAATAAAATCAAATAATGTAAAGATAAGAAAAAGACTTTTATTAAAAATTAATAAATATGTGATATCTCAAAGTCTGTAAAAACTTATATTTAGGTTTGTAAGGTTAGTTTAAGAACTTATATAAGTAAAATGATAAGAATCACTTCTTTTAATTTTTTGCAATTTTTCCCTTCAAATCAACAAAAAGTCACAGAATCTTCTATTGATTTCATTATTGTTGTATTATGAGACAAACTACTATATTTAGTTTATATGATAGTGATAAGTATAAGGGGGAAGGGTAAAATGAAAAAAAGAGTAATTTTTACAATGTTATCAGTTATGATGGTACTGAGTATGTTTAGTAATATAACGTATGCAGTATCTAGAGAAAAGTTAGGAAGAGAAACAACATCAAAGAAAACAGAATATGTTGTGAAGGGAACAGAATATATGGTTTCAGATGATGTCACATTTAATGATGCAGTTACAAATATAATTGCTAATTCTGATGTAAATGCAGTTATTGTTTTTACGAAAGCTAATATTGATGTTAAAGGTTTTTCAGGAGTAGTGGGAAAACATGTGACTTTAAAGAGTACTGATGAAAATAAATTTGTTGTTAATAATATGGGGACAAATATTATTGGTGATATAACATTTGATAATATATCGTGTTATAACACTTACTCAGTTGTATTTGCGAATGGACATAGTATTATAACGACTGAAAGATATAAAGATATTGTTGGAAATTTATATGGTGGTGGATCAAAAGGTTCAAATGTATCTCATGATACAAATATTGTTTTACAAGGTGGTAATTTTACAAATCTTTATGGTGGTGGATTAGATAGTAATGTAGGTGGTAGTACAAATATAACAATAGATGGTTCAAAGATTAATGTTGGAAATATGTTTGGTGGAGGATGTGCCAAAGAAACTAATACTGGTAAAGTTAACGGCAATGTGAATATTAATTTTAAACAAGGAACAAATGGTAATCTTTTTGGTGGCGGACAAAATATATATTCAAAAGATAATCGAGATGCTGCAAAGGTGGCAGGAACAGTAACAGTTAAACTTGGATACGAGGGTGCACCTGCGGGGTCTGTTAAAACTGGTATGGCCATGTATACTTATGGTGGTTCATGGAACTCTACAGTTGGAAATGTTGTTTTAAAGCTTTTGGAAGGGAGTACAAATAAATCATCAAGTGGTGATAGAAACTATTTTGGATGTGGATATAGAGATACTGTTTTAGGTACTGTAAAGATTTTGGTAGATGGCAGTGATTTAAATAACTCAGGATACATTTATGGTGGTGGAGGTAAAGGTATTAATATGGATGATACTTATGGTCCTGTTAAAATTCTTAATAAAGAAAATGAGAATCATGCATTACTTATACAATATAGTTCACCTTCTGATAATACATATGGTGGATTAAATGCGGGCAGTGGTGAATCAATTCTTACAGAGATTGATGGAGATGTTCTCATGGAAATTAGGGAAGGTAATCTTGCATTTTGTATTTTGGATAATGGTAACCGAGGAAACTGCAAGATAAATGGCAGCTCCGAAATTCTTATTAAAGGTGGGAGAATTGCACAAATAGAGGGAAATATAACTAATCCTGAAAAGTCATCAGCAATATATAGTGGCTGTGGAGTTGCAACAAAGCCGCAACAGAGTGGTTATCTTTATAGATTTAATAAGGTATTGTTAAAAGAAAATGCGCAAGTAGAGATTAATAGCTTTAATTTTCCACGATTTGAATCACCTCAAAAACCATTTTATATTATTAAGGGATTAGAGGTCCAGACTGGGAGTAAGTTGATTACAGTGGCTAATCAATCAAAGATTCTTGGGAATGTTGTATTAGGTGGCACGTGGGAACAGCGATATGTAGGAACTGGGGAAAACTATAGTGATTATGACCTCGTTGCAAAAGGCCAGTTCACATCAAATGGAGGAACATTAATTTCTCATGGCACAACAAATATAGAAGGAAATGCAACAGCAAAAAACGGAAATCTTATATTCCGTAATCTAGCGTATATACAAGGTGATTTTCAAGTAAGTGATACAGAGATTAGAATTCCTGTTATGCCAAATGGTGCAAATTATCCAGATATTGATATTCCTTTGTTGATAAAGGGTAAAGCGGTTGGTAATGCTTATGTGTACACTATGGATCATAGCGACTGGAGAAAAAATGTAAAGCCGATAGTAGGTGAGAATTATATAGTCGCACTTCGAGAGGGTAGTGATAAAACATTTAAACTAGCAAATGGTGATGCTATTAAAGGCGGACTGTATTTTAAAAAATTACAAGATGTAGACGTTGATTCACCAGAGTATGATATGTGGCAGGTTGCTAAGGGGTATACAGTGACTTATGAAGGAAATGGTGGAATTGGTGATGTGATAGATAGTCAATCACCATATGAAAAAGATGATACTGTAGTAGTGTTAGGAAATAAATTTACGAATGGCAGTAAAGAGTTTATAGGTTGGAATACACAAGCTGATGGAAGTGGAACTAGTTATAAAGCTGGTGATACTTTTATAATGCCAACAATGAATGTAATACTTTACGCACAATGGAAATCAATAGATATAGATGATGGAGAAAGTGAAGACTATACGACTCTAACAGTGAATAAAGTATGGGAAAATGATAAAGTGGATAATCGTCCAAAATCAGTTACAGTACAACTTTATAAAGATGGTAAAATATATGGTGATACTATAGAATTAAATGAAAAAAATAATTGGAAGTATACATGGGAAAAATTGGATAAAGGTTTTAAGTGGAGTGTAGATGAAGTGTTGGTTGCTGAAGGTTATGAAAAAACTGTAACAAGTAACGGAACAAGTTATACTATTATTAATACATGGAAAGATAAAATAATAGTGACTCCAACAATTCCAGAAAAGCCAATAATCAAACCAGAGGAACTAATTATTCAAGATCAACCATCTGGAGAAGACAAAACACCAGAAACAAATGATATGTTTGTAGTAGATTTATGGGTAGGAATGACTATAGTTTCAGGATTAAGTTTTATATATTTAAAGAAGAAAAACAATATCTAAATTAGAGGGAGAAAATGTCATGATGAAAAGAGTATTATCCATTTTACTTGTTATGGGTATGGTAACATCTATACTAAGTACTGTGACGTATGCAAAATCAACTGATACAGTTAGACAGAGTAGTTTTGGAAGACAAGTTGTTGTTTATTTAAATAGTAATTTGGGTGATGATTCGAATAGTGGGGAAAATAAAGATGATGCAGTAAAATCTTTTCAAAGAGCAAAGGAATTGCTGTCTAAGGATGGTACAATTTTGATTGATTCATCATTAACTATTTTGGGTGATGAAACGTGGAACTTGACGGGGTATGGAAATGCTAAAGTGCAACGTTCATCCTCTCTTAATGGGGCTATGCTTATAGTGGAAGATTCTAATTCATTAACACTTGAGAATATTGTGATTGATGGAGGTCAAAGAACTGATGCAACTGATCCAATTGTTAAGTCTCTTAGTGGTGGGAATTTAACATTGAAAAGTGGTGCAGTACTTCAAAATAATTATGGTGACTCAATGGGTGCAGCTGTTTCAGGATGGGATGGTTTTCAACTTACCATTGAAAATGGTGCAAGTATAAAAAACAACAAAACAGATGGTGCTCATTATGGTGGTGGAGTTTTTCTGGCCAACAATAGTCGATTAACTATGAATGGTGGGAAAATTTCTGAGAATATAGGAAATCGAGGTGGAGGAATTGCTTTGATATGTTCTCATATGATAATGAATGGTGGTAGTATTGAAAATAATCAATCATATAACATTAGTAATAAAAAAAAGGATGGTTATGGTGGTGGGATTTATATTGCTGACTATGAGAATATAAGTGGAACTTCTGCAACTAATGCAATTACTCGTGGACCGGCCTCTCTATATATGAGTGGAGGAAAAATCACAGGAAATACAGGGGATGCATATGGTGGAGGTATTTGTACTTTTCCACAAGCTGGTAATGGTAGTCCTGATATTTCTATCACAGTAGATGGAGGGACTATATCAAATAATGAAACAGGAGGAAGTGGTAGTGGAATCGCAATGTTTTTTAATTCAACAAAGTTTAAAATGATTTCTGGTATTATTTCAAATAACAAGGCAACTGCTTATGGTGGTGGTTTGTATTTATACAGTGTTAATGACGCTGTCATGTCAGGTGGTATTATCACTAATAACCAAGCTAATGTACATGGTGGGGGTATTGAATTGTATCGTGACTCTGCAAGTACGATGAAAACAATGGGAAGTGCAAAGATTTCTATGAATACTGCTCCTAAAGGTGCTGGTGTATATATTGGAAATGCTAATACATATACTGCGATTGAGAAAAGTACAATTATCAATAATAATTTAACATATGATAAAACAGAAACTAAAGGTGATGGTGTATATGTTGGTGGAATGTTTAAAATTGGTGATAAGGTTGATATAGATCCAAGTAATGATGTTTATTTACCAAGTGGTAAATATATTCAAGTGATTTCTCCTTTTGATGGAGCGAGTGTTGATCATCAAGTGCAAATTACTAGTGAAGAAAAGGATATAGAGAATATTAGTGCAATAGGAACTAAGCTTGTAGATTATGAAAGTAGTGCTGGCGGGAAAGAGGCAGCTTTGTCTGCTGATAAGGAAAGATTATATGTTCCAAGTGCTAAAATGCCTGAAGGTCTTGCTATTGGAAATAGTAAGATTGAAAGTGATTGGATGACTTATGTTGATGGTGTATCAATCGAATATAAGTGGGTGGGCAATGAATATCCAACGGATGTTCAACCACCTCAAACTGATAAAATTCGTTTAGGTAATCAATATAATGCCAGAAATCAATTAAATACAAAACAAAATTTTGTGTTTACGGGATGGTATACTGAAGAAACTTGTCTTAATAAATTTGTTGATGGAACAATACTTCATGATAATATAGTACTATATGGGAAGTGGACTGAAAATTATACAGTGACTTATGAAGGAAATGGTGGAATTGGTGATGTGATAGATAGTCAATCACCATATGAAAAAGATGATACTGTAGTAGTGTTAGGAAATAAATTTACGAATGGCAGTAAAGAGTTTATAGGTTGGAATACACAAGCTGATGGAAGTGGAACTAGTTATAAAGCTGGTGATACTTTTATAATGCCAACAATGAATGTAATACTTTACGCACAATGGAAATCAATAGATATAGATGATGGAGAAAGTGAAGACTATACGACTCTAACAGTGAATAAAGTATGGGAAAATGATAAAGTGGATAATCGTCCAAAATCAGTTACAGTACAACTTTATAAAGATGGTAAAATATATGGTGATACTATAGAATTAAATGAAAAAAATAATTGGAAGTATACATGGGAAAAATTGGATAAAGGTTTTAAGTGGAGTGTAGATGAAGTGTTGGTTGCTGAAGGTTATGAAAAAACTGTAACGGGTAAAGGAACAAGTTATACTATTATTAATACATGGAAAGATAAAGTTGTTATAATCCCAACAAATCCTAAAAAACCAATAGTTCAAGATACGCCATCTCATGTGGCTAAAGTACCTGAAACAAATGATATGTTTCTAGTAGAATTATGGATGAAAACATTTATTCTTTTAGGATTTGGTTTGGTTATAATAAATAAAAGGAAACTTTATAAATAAGGTTGTAGCATTTTCTAAAGATGATAATTTTGTGAGTGGAGAAATTATTATTCAAAATTGTACCAGGTTGATGGTATGAAAAGAGTTATTGAGTATTATCATGCATCAATGAATGATACAATTGGTTTTGGTGATAGTATGAATGAAACTGTTTAGGCGGTTGTTTATAAAAAAGCTCCTAATCAAGATAAAATGTATGAGATTATGAAAGAATTGAAACATATTAATGATTGAAAAAATTTTTTCAATCATTTTTTTAATTCTCGTAGTTTTATGAAAAGGAATTTTCAAAGTATCTGATAGATATTATTATTTCTTTTTTGTGTGTTATGATATTGATAAGGGGAGAAGTTTATATTTCACTACTTAACAATTTCTAGTTTCTTCTTCCCATTAAAGATGAATTGAATAATCATCACTATATAATAAATTTATAAAACAATAAGACTATTAAGAAATATAGATATCTAGATTAGAAAAAAATAAATCTTGTTTTATGAAAGGGATATAATAGGAAATATAGTGGAGGTAGATTATGAAATATCAATTAATCGCATGTGATCTTGATGAGACTTTATTAGATAGTCATCATGGTATATGCCAAAGAAATATAGATTTGATTCATAAGGCAAGAGCTTTAGGTGTTAAATTTGTACCAACAACAGGAAGATTATTTACTGGTGTTGATGGAGTATTAAAGTTATTAGGATTAGATGATTTAGAAGGAGAATATGTTATTTCAGCAAATGGTGGAATTATTACTGAAAACAAAGGAAGTCAAATATTGAAAATGAGTGGTTTGAGTTTTGATAAAGCTAAGGAATTATTTGATTTTGGAAAAGACTATGATATTTGTATTCAAATTCATACTATTGAAAATATCTATATGTATAACTTAAATGATGATGAAAGAAATAGGGTTAACAATCAAGGTGTTAGTTTTGAAGAGTTTAATGATTTTGAAATATTAAGAGATAAACATATTGTAAAGGTTTTATATGAAACAACTGATGTTGCTTATTTAGAATCAATTGCACCTTTATTAACGGATATTATTAAGGATAAAGTCTCGTTAAGTTATTCATCTAGTCGTTATATGGAATTGAATCAATTGGGTGTAGATAAAGGTCAAGGACTTAGAGAACTTGCAAAGATGTTAAATATTCCTATCGAAGCAACAATTGCAATTGGGGATCATTATAATGATCAAGCGATGTTAGAAGCGGCAGCTTTATCAGTGGCGGCAGGAAATGCAATAGATGATATTAAAAACATTTGTGATTATACAACGGTTGCTAATCATAATGAAGGTGTTGTTGCTGAGGTTATCAAAAAGTTTATTTTATAGAGGGGGCATATTGATGGATCAATTCTATGTAAGTATCTATGAAAGTGTTATTTATAAATGGATTGTTTTAAATCAGAACTTTTATAAAGAAAAAGGGATATCTTTTTATGTGGATAGTTGTGATCCTAAGAGATTGGTTTTTCAATATGGTGAATTATCAGGAGAAATCTATTTTTGGAGTATGCATAATATTATTGAAGAAACAATTTTAGATCAAGATGAAAAGGTTATCTTTTATCTTCATTTTAGAATTGTAAATATGGCGAATACGAAAAGACTTGTTGTTGATTTTTTAAATCAATTAATTTATAGTCAACAACCAAAACGAATTGGTATGAGTTGTAGTTGTGGAATAACCAGTTCTGTATTTGTTGAGAAAATACAGGAGTTAAGTCAAATGATGAATTTATCTTATCAATTTGAAGTTATTCCAATTCATGAAATTACGGATATTTATATGGATTATGATATGATTATATTAGCACCACAAACTTCTTATTTAGTTCCTTCTATAAAGTCTAAATGTAAAGAGGGGTGTCATATTATGAGTATGGATGCGACTATTTTTGCAACAAGTAATTATCAACAAGCATTGGCTATAATTCAAAATGAATTAAAATAGAGAGGTGAGCATATGGATATAGTATTATCAAGAATATTAAAATATTTAAATGGTTGTTTAGATGATGATCATATGTATAAGATTGGTTTATTTATTGTTCATCATTATATAGAAATGGAAGATTATTCAATAGAGAGAATGATGGAAGTAGGTCGTTTTACAAAGAATGATATTCTTGATTTTTGTAGTCATTTAGGTTTTGATGATTATGATGAATTTAAAGCGCAATTAGAATCTGATTATATGCTTCGTGTTTCACAGATTAGAGCAAGAATGCTTGGTATAACTGCTGAACAATTATTAAAACAATTAGATGATTCTTACGTACAAGATGAATTGATAAAACAATTAGAACTGATTTGTGAACTTATCTTTAAGAATAAAAGAGTTATATTAATAGGAGCTTTATATCCTATGAGTATTGCTGTTGAATTTCAAACTGACTTTATTACTTTTGGTAAAGAAGTTATACAGTATCATCATTTTGTAGATGATTTTAAATTTCAAAAAGATGATGTTGTGATCTTTGTAAGTGCTACGGGAAGATCTATGAATGCTTTTATTAAAGAAAATGAACAACAAGATATAAAGAATTCTCATATTCTTTTAATGACACAAAATATTAAGTATACAAAGGAAAATAACTTAGGTGCTCATTATGTAATAAGAGTGCCTGGTAAGTTTGATGGAATTCAGTTTAACTATCAAATTATGATGTTGTTTGATGTCTTAAGAATTTACTACTATCAAAAATATTATATATAAACGTTTTAATGATTTCATTAAGACGTTTTTTCTTATATAATATGGATAAGAGGTGGTTTATATGAATATAGCATTAATTGCACATGATAACAAAAAACCGGAAATGATTGAATTTGTAAAAGAGTTTGAACATATATTAGGAAAGCATCAACTTTATACAACGGGAACGACTGGTCTTAAAATTATGGAGAATACAAATTTAAAGGTTCATAGATTTTTATCTGGTCCTTATGGCGGAGATCAACAAATTGGGGCTTATGTAGCAGAAGGGAAGATGGATGTTGTTTTCTTTTTCAGGGATCCTTTAACTGCTCAACCTCATGAACCAGATGTGAGTGCTTTAATGAGACTTTGTGATGTTCACAATATTCCGTTAGCTTCAAATAAAGTTGCAGGTGAATTGTTGTTAAAAGGACTATCATTTTGATTTGTTGTAAGTCACATGATTCTCGTAGAAAGGTCACAAAAGGGTATGTTTGTGATTGTAAATAAGCGTATTTAAAGTTATACTAAAGATATAAATATGAGGAGGATATATTATGGAATATGAAATTAAAGGGGCACCTTTTCCTGTTGTACTTTGTTACTTGAATAAGGGTGAAGTTATGTTAAGTGATAGTGGTGCTATGGCATGGATGGATCCATGTATGGAAATGTCAACGACAAGTAATGGGGGAATTGGTAAAGCATTTGGAAGAATGTTTTCAGGCGAAACAATGTTCTTAAATGCTTATACTGCTAATGCTAATGGAAAGATTGCTTTTGCTTCTTCTTTCCCAGGGGAGATTAGAACTTACAATATTGAACCAGGTAAAGAAATTGTTGTTCAAAAATCTGCTTTCTTAGCAAGTCAACCAACTGTTGAAAGAACTATTTTCTTCAACAAAAAGGCTATGACAGGGATTTTTGGTGGTGAAGGATTTGTTATGAATAAGTTATCTGGACATGGAACTGTATTTATTGAAATTGATGGCTCTACTGTTGAATATGATTTAGCACCTGGTCAACAAATTATTGTTGATACTGGATATGTATCAGTTATGGATGCAACATGTACAATGGCTACACAAAGTGTACCAGGAATTAAAAATAAGTTTTTGGGTGGAGAAGGATTCTTTAATACAATCGTGACTGGACCTGGTCATGTTGTTATTCAAACTATGCCAATATCTGCTATTGCAGCAAGTTTGAGTCAGTTCTTCCCATCAGGTAAGTAAGTCATACATTGTATGGCTTTCTTTTTTGAATTATGATAGTAAGCGTTAGTTCTCGTACAGATATACCTGCATACTTTAGTCAATGGTTTATGAAGAGAGTCAATGAAGGTTATGTCTATGTCAGAAATCCCTATTATCCAACTCAAATCACAAAGTACTTATTAAACAAAGATGTCGTTGATTGCTTTGTTTTTTGTACCAAAAACCCAAAACCTATTTTAAAATATCTTGATCAACTCAAAGCATACCCACTTTATTTCTTTGTAACTGTAACACCATATGATAAAAGTATTGAACCAAATGTTCCTCATTATTTAGAAGTGATAAAAGATATTCAATACTTATCAAAGAAATTAGGAAAACATAATGTTTGTTTAAGATATGATCCTATTTTTATAAATGATATTTATACAATTGAAAAACATATTCACTATTTTGATGAAATGACTTCATTATTAGAAGGATATATAGATGATTGTGTTATAAGTTTTATTGATTTATATGAAAAAACAAAAAGAAATTTCCCATCTATTCAAGAAGTTTCTATTTCTCAACAAAAAGAAATTGCTGCAGATTTTTCTAAAATAGCTTTACATAAAAATATAAGAATAAAAACATGCGCAGAACAAATTGATTTAAGTCAATATGGGATTAGTCAAGAAGGATGTATCAGTCAAAGAATCTTAGAAAAAACAATTGATTGTGATTTGAAATCACAAAAATCAAATCCCTTAAGAAAAGGTTGTCATTGTTTTGTAAGTAAGGATATTGGTGAGTATAATACTTGTATGCATGGGTGTTTATATTGTTATGCAAATGAGGATAAACAAAAAGTCATCACTAAGTTTCAACAACATAATCCTTTTTCTCCATTATTGATTGGAAATATAGAAAAAGATGATATAATCAAACAAGCAAAACAAGAAAGCTATAAAGAAAGGCAGTTATCATTAGATATATGAGAGAAAAAGAGAAAGCAGCATTAGGCTTATGGTATGATGCAAACAATGATCAAGAATTAGTACAAGCAAGATTAGATGCAAAAGATTTATGTTTTGATTTGAATCAAACAAGACCAAGTGATACTCAACAAAGAGATGAAATTATTGAAAAGTTGTTAGGATATCTTCCTAAAGGATTAGAGATTGTTCAACCTTTTATGTGTGATTATGGAATCAATATAGAACTTAAAGATGATATATTCATTAATAGTTATTGTTATTTTATGGACTGTGGAAAAATAACAATCGGTAATCATGTTTTTATGGGACCATATTGTGGTTTTTATACAGCTTCACATTCTTTAGATATTGTTGAAAGAAATAAAGGGATAGAGAATGCATTACCAATTGTTGTAGAAGATAATGTATGGTTAGGTGCCAATGTTTCTATTCTTCAAGGTGTAACAATTGGTGAAGGAAGTGTTATTGCAGCAGGAAGTGTTGTGAATAAAGATATTCCAGCACATGTGATTGCTGGTGGGATACCATGTAAGGTCATTAAACATTTAAAGTAGAGGTGATTCATTGTGAATAATACACTAACATTATTACTCAGTGTCAAAAATAAGGAATCTATTGATTCTATTAATTATAAGATTGCTGATTACTTGCTGAGAAATTTAGGACAATTAAATCATATGACAACTTCTTTTTTGGCGAATGAATGTCATGTTTCTAAATCAGCAATCAGTCGCTTTTGCAGAAATATTGGATTAGAAGACTTTATTGATTTACAAGTCATGGCAAGAACGCCATTACAAGATCCTCAAGAAAAGTTCTATATTCCTTTTAATGAAGATATTAATAATTATTATATTGATAATGTTCAAAAAGAACTTCCTTCATTAAAGAATATAGATATTGATGAACTTATTGCTGATTTATATCGTTATGAAAATATTTATTTGATGGGACATATGCAATCAAGTTTACCAGCTTATAATCTTCAATTTGACTTTGCTCATATAGGAAAACATACAAGTTGTATTGAAGATGTTGTGAGACAAAAAGAAATCTTAACTCATGCTGATAAAAATGATTTAATTATTGTTTTTTCATCTTCAGGAAGTTTCTTTAAACATTCATTTATAAGAGATTTAAAGTTAACTCAAGCAAGAATCTATTTAATATCTTCTATGCAGATTATAAAACCAACATTTGTTTATCAAAATATTTCTTTACAAGTTAATAACATGTATACAAGTGTCATTGATATGATGTTATTAACACAACTTATTGTTCTTAAGTATAATCAAAAATATATAACCGTTTCATGATTTGAAACACTGCACATTTATATGAAAAATATGTAAATGTGTTTTTTATTTGATATAATACAAATATAAAATGATGGAGGTAGCGACATGTTAGATTTAGATAATGTATGTTTAGAAGTGGAAAAAGGACAGGGAGTAGAATATCAAACAATTTCACCTGAAATTGTTTTAACATCTTCTTTTCAATTTAAGAACTTTGAACATTATGTCAATGTCAATTCTAAGGGAGAAAAGGCTTATACATATACAAGAGATGGAAACCCTACACTTGCTATATTAGAAGAAAAGATTGCTAAACTTGAAGGTGGAGAATGTGGAAAAGCATTTGCATCGGGAATGGGTGCTATTTCTTCTGCAATCTTAAGCTTAGTTAAACAAGGGGATCATATTATTATCGTGAATACTGTCTATGGTTCATCTGTAAAACTTATTCAACAAATGAGTAAATTTGGAGTTGAGAGTACAAAGATTGATGTTGTTGATACAAAAGAAATATTCGATCATATTAAGGAAAATACAAAGATGATTTACTTTGAAAGTCCTTCTTCTCAAAAATTTGAAATGTTAGATTTAGAAATGATATCAAAGGTTGCTAGAGAAAAAGATATTTATACAATGATTGATAATACTTGGTCTACACCGTTATTACAAAACCCATTAAAACATGGAATTGATATTGTTATGCATTCATGTTCTAAATATATTGGTGGACATAGTGATATTGTTGGTGGTATTTTGGTATCAAGAAAAGAACTTATAGATAAGATTGAAGCATTTGGTCAAATTCTCTTAGGAGCAACTATGTCACCTATGAATGCTTGGTTAGCAATTAGGGGCTTAAGAACTTTACCAGTTAGATTAAAGTCACAAGAAGAAACTTTAAAAGCAGTGATTTCTTTTATGGAACAAGATCCTCGCATTGAAAAGATATATCATCCTTTATGTAATGGTGATAAACAAAAAGCACTAGCTGATCAATATTTAAAAGGTTATGGTAGTTTGTTGGGTGTTATCTTAAAAGATGCTACACCTACTATTATTGAGAAGTTTGTAGATACTTTAAATCATTTTACACTTGCTTATAGTTGGGGTGGTTTTGAAAGCTTAATTATGCCTGTTTTTAAAGGAAGTAATGAACAAGAGTTAAAAGAGAGAGGTTTATCACTAGGTCAATTAAGAATGTATATAGGTTTAGAAGAAACTGAATTATTAATTGATGACTTAAAAAAAGCATTAGATTATGCTTATCAATAAAATGAGGCAATTGTCTCATTTTTTTTCTTTTACGACATATATTGTTTTGAGGTGTTTCCATGATTAAGAAAATATTAGTATGTTTATGTATTTTGTTGTGTATGTTTCCAAGTGTTGTGAAGGCAGAAGAATTAAAACTCGCGCCAAATGCGGCTGCTTCTGTATTGATGGAGGCATCCACAAAGCAAGTCTTATACTCATCGCATGAAAATGAAAAGTTATATCCTGCTTCTACAACGAAAATTATGACAATGATTTTATTGTTTGAAGCAATTAATAAAGGAACATTAAAATGGGATGAAACATTAACATGTAGTGCTTATGCTGCAAGTATGGGTGGTAGTCAAGTTTATCTTGAAGAAGGTGAACGCATGACTGTTAAAGATTTATTTAAGTCTATTAGTATAGCTTCAGCAAATGATGCATGTGTTGTCGTAGGAGAAAGAATTGCAGGTAGTAATGATGGATTTGTAAAAATGATGAATGAGAAGGCTAAAGAGTTAAATCTTGTGAATACGCATTTTATGAATGCTACTGGATTACATGATGATAATCATTATACATGTGCATTAGATCTAGGATTAATGGCTGCATATCTTATTCAAGTAGGTGGCGATAAACTTTTTGAAACGACATCTTTATATGATAGTTATATTCGTGAAAGTTCAACACAAAAATTCTGGTTAGTGAATACGAATAAACTTCTTAAATCTTATGAAGGTGCTGATGGATTGAAAACAGGATATACAAAAGAAGCAGGTTATTGTATAGTCACAACTGCAAAAAGGAATGGTTTAAGGTTGATAGGTATTGTTTTAAAAGAAAGTGAACCAAAGGTAAGAAACCAAGAAGTTTCACAATTATTAGATTATGGTTTCTCATTATATGAGAATGTCACAATGTTTGAAAAAGGAAAAGTTATAGACAAAGTAAAAATATCAAATGCTAAAAAAGATTATGTAGAAGTAGTAAGTAAAGAAGATGTTGTTTATGTCAAAGATAAAAGTGCTGAGGATAAAGTAACGTATAAAATGAATTATACAAATCTTGTTCCACCTTTTAAAGAGGGTGAGACAATTGGACATATTCTCTTATTTAGAAGTGATGTGAATATTGGTTCTTTTGAAATATGTAGTAATCAAGATATTGAGGCCTTATCATTTGGTGAAAAAGTTTATAATTATTTAAGGTTATTTGTATAAAAGGTATGAGAGATCATATCTTTTTTTATGTGAATTTTTGTTCTAGTTTTGTTGAATAAGTTCTAGTTTTGACGAATCGATTTTTTTCCATTATGAATTAGTATATGATACTTTCAAAGGAGGAATGAATATGGAAAATAGTATGAATTATGAAGTCAAAGATCATTTGATTATTGTGCATTTTTATGGTGAGATTGATTGTGTGAATACACCTTTATATAGACAAGAATTAAGTGAATTATTAGAAGAAACAAATGAAGATGTTATTTTTGATTTTAAAGAGACTTCCTTTATTGATAGTTCTGGTATTGGTCTTGTTTTGGGAAGATATAATCAATTAAAGTTTGATCATCGAACTCTTATATTAACAGGATTAAATCTTGTTGCATATCGCTTATTTGAATTAACTGGGTTATTTCAAATAATGCCTTATTATGAATCTATTGATGAATTAAAGGAGGGAACGTTATGAATCAAATGGAAGTGAGTTTTAGTGCAACGTTAGACAATGAAAATTTTGCAAGAACAACAGTAGGAGCATTCTTAACTCAATTAAATCCAACAATTGATGAAATTATTGAGTTTAAAACAATTGTTGCTGAAGCAGTGAGTAATGCAATTATTCATGGTTATAATCATAATCCTGAATGTAATGTTGTTATAAAAATGCAAATTGATGATAGATTGGTTAAATTAATTGTTCAAGATTATGGTAAAGGAATGGATAATCTTGATCAGGTAAAAACACCATTTTATACAACTGCAAAGGATTTAGAACATGCTGGGATGGGCATGACAATCATCGAGACACTTGCTGATTCTTTTGAAATAGAGAGTGTTATGAATATAGGAACAAAACTAATTATCACAAAAAGATTAAGAGACAATGGCTAGTTCTAAAACATTAGACCTTCTTGTGAAAGTACGTTCAGGGGATGAACAAGCTAAAGAAGAGGTTGTCAAAGATAATTTAGGATTGGTGTGGTCAATTGTCCATAGGTTTAAGAATAGTTATTATGATAAAGAAGATTTATTTCAAATTGGATGTATTGGATTAATGAAAGCTATTAATCATTTTGATCCATCTTATAATGTTCAATTTTCAACATATGCTGTCCCTATTATTATGGGTGAGATAAAAAGATACTTTAGAGATGATGGAACAATCAAAGTATCACGTTCTCTAAAAGAACTGAATATCAAAGTTACCAAAGCCAAAGAAATCTTACAAGGAGAAAATAATCAAGAACCTACGGTAGAAGCAATAGCAAAATACTTAGAAGTTGATGTTCATGATGTTGTTGAAGCTGTTGATTCATCGTATTATCCAACATCATTAAACGAACCTATCTATGAAAAAGATGGTTCTACAATTAGTGTTGAAGACCGAGTGATTGATAAGAGCGATACAATGTGGTTTGAAAAGATTGCTTTAGAGATGGAACTAGAAAAACTTGATGAAAAAGAAAAAATGATTATCTATATGAGATATCAAATGGATTATAATCAAGAAGCTATAGCTCAAAGATTAGGTATATCTCAAGTGCAAGTTTCACGTCTTGAGAAAAAAATTGTAACAAAATTAAGAACACGCTTAAAAGATGGACAATAATGTGTTATAATGACTTTGGGTGTTGAAAAATGGAAAAAGATATCAAGAAATCTTTATTTGAATATATAAAAGTTATATTAATTACAGTTGTCTTAACATATGCTGTACTTTTCTTTGTGCAAATATCAAGAGTGGTTGGATCATCGATGGAACCTAATTATCATAATGGAAATATTATTTTGGTAGATAAGGTATTCTATAAAAGAGGAAAACCAGCTTATAATGATATTGTGGCAGTAGAATACCATGTTGCTCAAGGAGAAGATCAAATTATTAAGCGTATTGTTGGATTACCTGGTGACAAAATTGAAATGAAGAATAATAAACTTTATCGTAATTCTCAATTATTAGAAGAAGACTATATTAAAGAACCGATGGTAGGTAATGAAGATTTTTCATATGATATACCAGAAGGTAAAGTCTTTGTTATGGGTGATAATCGTAATAATAGTATTGATTCTAGAGTGATTGGTTATGTTGATTTTGATGATCAAATTGTTGGTCGAGCATTTTTTAAGGTCTTTTGATAGACCTTTTTTAATTTTTGGAGGAAAATATGAAGAGACTTAATTATCGTAAAGTTGTATTTGTTTGTGGATTAAGCATATTCATAGTTTGTATTGTGATATACATGATAGGACAAATGAATCATATATATAACTATGATCAGGATATAGCTGTTTATAAAGTGACTTATAAGAACGATGAGAAGATATATAACTTTGATTTAAAATCTTTTGAAGAGAATGATATAAGATATGTTTCTTTGAATGATATGTATAATATGATGGTTATTATGGATAAAGATGCTAAGGTATATATGGATGAAAATAGACACTTAATGAAGTGTGAATTCAGTCAAAATGTACTTGATATTTCTTATGCGAAAGATGAGATTGTATACAATAATAATTGTGTTGAGTTTGAAAATAATGATGAACATATTTATGTTTCTCATAAAAATATATACATTTCTGTATTTTTAACAGAAAAAATAGTACTAAATAATGAAAAAAAGATGAAATTTGAAAATAAAACCGCTATCATTGTATAAAAATTAAAAAATATAGTAGTCAAGGGATATTTTTTTTGATAGAATGTATCTTAATCAAAGGGGGATATGATTTTATATCCGATAAGAAAGGGTGGAATTATGGCATATAAGTTTAATATGACAAGAGGAAGTGCTATTTTAAATTTCTCTGAAGAGTTTTGTCAAAGTCGTTGTCAATTAATTGAAAGTGAATCTTTTGCTAAAGTTTTAGAAAAGTTTATTAAAGCTATTGGAAGAAAAGATACAACTGTTTATAACTATTTACATCAAGTTCAAGCAGATGATGTTGATTTATTAAATGATTTAAGAAGTATTTTTAAATTATTATTGGTTATGCCAGTAGAAGAAGTGCGTGGAATTCGTCCTGAGTTTGATGCTTATTTTAAAGATACTGATGTGTTTGTGGAATTAGTAGAAGAAGTTTATTTATATTGGAGACGTCTTCAAAGATATGCAGTTGTTTTTAATGAAACAAGAAGATCTGGTTATCAAAATGTTCAATTTGCTGATGCGCAAAATGAATTTGAAGAATTAGTATTATCTGTATATCGTTCTATTGAAGAAGCTTTAGGACATAAAAACAAAGTATTCCGTCAAATTACTGCAGGGGTGAATGCAGGATTAACGGTTACACATATGAGACCATTTTTACCATATGAATATCGTAATTTAGATGAGGTTCCTTTTATTGAATCAGTTGTTATTCATCCTCCGTTTATTGCTTATTCTAAACGTAATAAAAGAGATGGCGTTTTCCCTGAAACAAAGAAAAATCCTATTGAAGATAAGAAGTTTGATTCTGAATCATGGTTCTGTTATCCAGCTAAAGTTGGGGATTTGTTAGCATTTGTTTATTTCAATGTGAAATATATGGCACAAGGAATTGCGTTATGTAACTTATTTGATTTAGCTGATGAAGATGAGTATAGAAATAGAAAACCTGATTTGGTTTATGTATATGGATATGAAGATGGTGAAGAAAATCAAGCATTTTATCAAGATGAAGCAAATGATATGCTTGTTGCTTTATTATCTGCTAATGATAATTTTGATTATTTTGGATATATGAAGAAAATGATTTTAACTCTTCATAATGTTCAAAAGATTAATCATAGAGAATTGCCAATTCATGGTGCAATGGTTGAAATGACTTTACACAATGGAGAAACTAAGAATATTGTTGTTATGGGGGATAGTGGAGCTGGTAAGAGTGAAACTATTGAACAAATTAAAGTTTATGGTGATGCATATATTACTGATATGAAGACAATTTATGATGATATGGGTGTATTATCATTAGATGATAAAGGTACTGTAAAAACATCTGGAACTGAAATTGGGGCATTTGTACGTTTAGATGACTTAGATGCAGGATATAGCTTTAAAGAATTAGATAGATCTGTATTTATGAATCCAGATAAAGTTAATGCTAGACTTGTTATCCCTATTACTGATTATAAAGACGTTGTGGCTAAACATGATGTTGATATGTTCTTATACGCAAATAACTATGATGATGGTGAAGAAGCATTAAGTTTCTTTGAAAATGAAAAAGATGCTTTAGAAGTCTTTAGAGCTGGTGCGCGTATGGCTAAAGGGACAACTACTGAAATGGGAATTGTTGAAAGCTATTTTGCAAATCCATTTGGGCCTGTTCAACGTAGAGATCAAACTGAACCTATTTTACAAGATTATTTCAAAAGAATGTTTAAACAAGGTATTAAAGTTGGACAATTACGTACAAGACTTGGTATTAAAGGAAATGAACATAAAGGTCCTCAAGAAGCTGCTAAAGCTATCTTAAAATATGTAACTGGTGAAAAAGAATTAAAAGAATTACCAGCAGAAGATTAATATTAACCTCTTTGATTAAATTCAAAGAGGTTTTCTTTATTAAGTGTTTTAATACCACGTGTTCTACGCGTGGTTAGGTTTTAGCTTCAGCGTTGTGAAATAAAACCTCCAG
>JAVWHX010000022.1:0-33424 GCA_036639875.1 Coprobacillus sp. | reverse complement strand
TTCAAGAATGAGAAATAAGATTATGTATTGTTTAAATAAAGATGCATTGATAACTGTCACAAAACAGTTACAACAGATAAAAAGAAAAGGAAAAGCAAGAGGTAAATATAACAAGAAATAAAAAAACCTACAACTAAAAAAGGGATATATGATTAGACAGAAAAAAACGCGTAATTTAACGCGTTTTCTCACAAGGCAAACCCTACAATTATTTAGAGGTAATATTTCATAAAACCCTACAATTATTTAGAGCGCCTGTTCTTCTTATCTTTGTTTTCCTTTATTTTTTCTAGCAGCTTCTGATTTCATTTTACGTTTCAAACCAGGCTTAACATAGAATTCTCTTTTACGAGCTTCAGCAAGGGTTCCAGTTCTAGAAACTTGTCTCTTGAAACGACGTAAAGCATCATCTAAAGATTCGTTTTCTCTGACTACAGTTTTTGACATTATGCATTTCCCCCCTTTACTCACTAAGTACATGCGTTATTATACCTTGATAATCAAAGAAAATCAATAGTTTTTGTTAATAATCTTTCGTACTTTCTTCATTATTCATTAATTGGACACCTGCAGACGTCCCAATACGTGTTGCTCCAGCACTAATTACTGCCATCATATCAGCAAAATTTCTTACACCACCACTTGCTTTTACTTCACAAGCTTCACCAACAGTTTTCTTCATTAATGCAACATCTAACTCAGTTGCACCCCCTGTACTGAACCCTGTAGAAGTCTTTACAAATGTTGCATTGGCTTTTTTAGCCAATTCACATACAACGACTTTTTCTTCATCAGTTAACAAACATGTTTCAATAATAACTTTTACACAATGAGGTTGACTTACATCAACAACAGCTTTGATATCTTCATATACCAATTCATGATTTTTATCTTTTAAAGCTCCAATGTTAATAACCATATCAATTTCATCAGCACCATTTTCAATAGCGTTTCTAGCTTCAAATGCTTTGACTTCAGTAGTATTAGCCCCTAAAGGAAATCCAATAACAGTACATACCTTTACATCTGTTTCCTTTAAAAATTCAGCACAATACTTTACCCATGTTGGATTTACGCATACAGAAGCAAAATCATACTCTTTAGCTTCCTCACATAATTTTGTAATAACTGCCTTTGTTGTATCAGGCTTTAATGCAGTGTGATCAATAAACTTGTTGTAATTCATCTTCATCTTCTCCTTTAAATATGTTATATATTGCTTCTAATGCAACATCTTTATCCCCTGGATAAGGATTATTACCTAATGATGAGGCCATAAACTTTTCATGACCCTTACCTAAAATTAAAATAATATCATTTTTATTGGCAATTTCAATAGCTTGTTCAATAGCAATTCGACGATCTTCAATAATAACACTCACTGGATTGGTAATATATTCTTGGATGTCATTACATATCTCATGAATATCTTCATCTCGATCATCTTCACTTGTTAAAATCACTTGGTCACAATATTGATTAGCTAAACGACCGATTTTTTCTCTTTTCGAGTAAGATTTTTTCCCAGGTGAACCAAAGACAGCAATAATTCTTCCGTCTTTTTTTACTTTTTTAGCAAAACTAAAAACTTTTTCAAAACTATCAGCATGTTGACAATAATCAACAATTACATGAAATGGATATGGATGTTTCAACAACTCCATTCTTCCATCAACACCTTTAATATAACCTACTGATTCCATAACTTGTTCAATTGGCATCTCTAAAGCAATCATTGATGTAATAACAGCCAAAACATTAGAAATATTAAATCTTCCTAAAACTGGTACAATGACATGTCTCACTTCATCATGAATTTGTAAATCAAATTCACTATGATCAATAAACAACTGAATATTTCTTGCCATCACGTCAGCTTTATGTTCGATTCCATATGTTAACAAATGACATTGAATAGAATCCTTAACCATATTATAAAACTTCACTTCATCAGTATTTAATATTGCATATCCTTTTTTATCAAGTAAAGAAAATAACTTAGCTTTTGATTTCATCAAATGATCCATAGTTCCATGAAAATCTAAATGTTCTTCATAAACATTTGTAAAAATGCCAATATCAAAATGAACACTATCAACTCTCTTCAAAGCCAAACCATGACTAGATACTTCTAAAGTTACTCCTTTAACATCTTTTTTTACCATATCATTTAAATGTCTTTGTAAAAAGATTGTTTCAGGCGTTGTATAAGGGCATTGCTCAACGATACCAGCATATTCAATATTATTTGTCCCAATATACCCCATCTTTAAAAAATGCGACAAAACGTCTTTAATCATTAAAGCAACAACCGTTTTACCACTAGAACCAGTAACACCTATCATTGACATCTTATAACTTGGATGATCATAGAAAATATCCGCTACTCGATTCAGCTCATCCAAAACATCATTGACCTTGATATATAAAATATCTTTATGCTTATAAATAAGTGGTTTAGAATAAACAACACACTTTGCACCTTGAAAAACAGCATCATCAACATACTTATGTCCATCAACACTTAATCCATCAACACAAAAGAAAACAGAATCTCTTCCAACATAACGAGAATCACTATGAATAGAACTCACTCTAAATTCTTCTTTCACATCAAAAAGTTCATTAATCTTTTTCAATATCTTCACTTCCTATCAGTTCCACTCCGTCTTGAGCAGTCACTTTCACTTGATATATATGCCCAACAGATGATAAAGGCAACTTCACTTTTACCTTTAAATAATTTGAAGCATGACCAATCATATATTCACCTTGTTTTTCTTCAATCAAAACACTTAACGTTTTTCCAATTTGCATACTAGCAAATTCAGATTGCAACTGAATTGATAAAGCCATTAATGATTTGACTCTTTCATGTTTTATATTTCCATCAACTTGATCCTTCATATTTGCTGCTGGAGTTCCTTTTCTTCGAGAATAAGGAAAAACATGAAGTTGATTAAAATGCATATCTTTAATCCATTGATATGTTTGATTAAATTCCTCTTCAGTTTCACCAGGAAACCCTACAATAACATCAGTTGTAATAGATAATGATGGCAATTGTTCTTTTAATGCATTTAATTTAGCAGCGAAATCTGCCGTTGTATAATGACGATTCATTCTCTTGAGAGTTGTATCACAACCTGATTGAATAGGAATATGTAAATGATCAACAATAATAGGTGAAGAAGCAATCAAATGAATGATTTCATCAGATATTTGACTCATTTCAATTGAAGAAATTCTTAATCTCTTTAAGCCTTTAACTTTACTCGTTAAATCAACCAATAAATCATAAAAAGAATAATTATCAAAATCTTGACCATATCCAGCTGTATGAATACCTGTTAATACAATTTCAACAAATCCATGATCAACTAAAAATTGAGCTTGTTTTAAAACACTCTCTTTATCACGTGAACGAATTCCACCTCTAGCATAAGGAATAATACAATAAGTACAAAAATTATTACAACCATCTTGTATCTTTAAAAATGCTCTTGTATTCTTAGAAAATTCATCAATATCTAAATCTTCAAAACGAGATAACTTCATAACATCAGCGATTTTTACAATTTGTTGATGATCAGTTTGAAATTGTTCAGCCAAATCAACAATCTCATTCCTAAACTGAGTTCCTAATATAACACCAACCCCTGCTATTTCTTTAATCTCTTCACTTGCAACTTGACTATAACACCCAACCACGCATACAGCAGCTTCAGGATTATTTCTAATTGCTTTACGAATCATCTGTCTAGATTTGGAATCACCAGTATTGGTTACTGTACATGTATTAATAACATAAACATCAGCTTTCTCTTTAAAATCAATTTCTTGATAACCAGCTTGATGAAATAACTTTAACATTGCTTCGGATTCATAAGTGTTGACCTTACAACCCAAAGTTAAAAACGCAACAGTCTTCATATATATCCTTCCTATTTGTACTTCTTTAATATTTTTTTATAAGTCTTTTCACTAATAGCCTGTTTATCTCTTAAAAGATTTAAACAATCTTGATATTGATATTGTTCAATAAAATAAGCAATCTTTTTAACGTCATCAATATCCATGTTACTTTGACTTTCTTTATCTTCAATAATGACTTTATTCAACAATTCATTATTTTCTTTATTAAAAATATAAATTGTTTTTAATTGTGAAAAATAAAAACAGATATGTCTATCATCTTCATAAACATTATTTAATGATGAAAAATCAGTACGATAAATAGATGAACCATATAATTCTACAGGTGTATTTGTATTTACTTTATAATTTTTTAAATAATCTTTATGTTGTTTTAAACTGAAAATTTGATAATCTTCAATGAATCTTTGATTAATAAAAGGTTCATAAAAAGGTACATAAACTTGAACATTATCTTTTTCACTATAAAAATGAGGTGCTTCCTTTAAAAAAGATTCAATATCATTATTAAACATTAATCTTTTTTCTTCATAATTCATATGATTTAATAAATCATAATGTGCATTCATAAATAACTCATAAGCATTATTTAACATATTATAATTCATCAATCCATTATAAATCACTTCATATTCAAACATATCAAATTCACTTTTTATCTTAAAATTTAACCCTAACTCCTCTAATAACTTTTTAACTTGTTCTAAATTTGAATAAATTTCAGTCTTTTGAAAAGCTATCTTATTTCCGTACTTATTTAAACTCTCAATAAAACCCATTATTTGATCAACTCCCTACTATATCCTATAACACTTAACATATACAAAGGAGCTGTTTCACTCCTTAAAATTCTTTTACCTAACGAACATTCTTTAATACCCATTGACTTCATTATATCAATCTCTGATTGTTCAAAACCACCTTCTGGTCCAACAACAATTGTTATAGAATGATAATCACAATTCAATGCTTTAAACAATGCACTATGTTGTCCATTTTTACTTGTTTCTTCATAAGCAACCAAATTAATATTTGAAAGATATAAAGATAAATCAGTTATTGTAGCTAGAGAAGTTAATTCAGGAATAACTTGACGATATGATTGTTCACTCGCTTCTTTTAAAATACGTTCATATCTTTCTCTTTTTTTATCAAAAGATTTCTGATCTGTTTTGATTATACTTCTTTTTGATAAAAAAGGAACTATTCTTTTAACTCCAAGTTCTGTAGCTTTTTGTAAAACCAATTCTAATTTATCACTTTTTGGTAAACCATAAATCAATGTCACATCTACATCTAATTCATGATCTTCTTTGACTTCACATTTTTGTTTTAACAAACCATTTTCAATATCAATAATCTCATATTCAAAAGTTTGTTGTGAGGGTAAAATACAAATAACTGATTGACCATTTTTATATCTCATAACACGTTGCATATGTTTATGATTATAATCATCAATTTTGATTTCATTATCGTTTATACATTTTTCATTAATAAAGTATCTTTGCATAAAAATCCCTCCGTGGCTATTTTAGCATATTTATAGAAATATAAAAAGGAAAATGAAAAAGTTCAGTTACGAATAACTGAACTTATCATTTAATGGACTTTAATCACAAATTCATTATCCTGATAATCAACTTCTATAAGAGTATCTTTTTGAATTTGTCCTGAAATCATCGCTTTAGCAATTAATGTTTCTATATGAGATTGAATAAATCTCTTTAAAGGTCTAGCTCCAAAAGTTGGATCAAAGCCTTCTTTAGCAATTTCCTCTTTAGCATTATTCGAAACATGGATTGTGATTTTTTGATCTTCTAATCGTGTTGCTAATTGATTAATAAATTTATCAATGATTTGATAAACCACTTGATTATCCAATGAATTAAACATCACTGTCTCATCAATACGATTTAAAAATTCTGGTTTAAAATGATGTTTCAACTCATTTTCAACTTCTCTTCTTGTTTCTTCATTATTTCCTTGCAATAAATATTGTGAACCAATATTTGAAGTCATAATGATAATCGTATTCTTGAAACTGACAACATTTCCCTTAGAATCAGTAATTCTACCATCGTCAAGTACTTGTAATAAGACATTAAAGACTTCTGGATGAGCTTTCTCTATTTCATCTAATAAGACAATACTATAAGGAGCACGTCGTACTGCCTCTGTTAACTGACCACCTTCTTCATATCCAACATAACCAGGTGGAGCACCTAATAAACGAGAAACACTAAATTTTTCCATGTATTCACTCATATCAATACGAACAATATTCTTTTCACTATCAAACAATTGTTCAGCTAAGCTTTTTGCAACTTCTGTTTTTCCGACACCTGTAGGGCCTAAAAACAGAAATGATCCAATTGGTCTATTCTCATCATTAATACCAGCACGTGATCTTAAAATTGCATCACTTACTTTTTCTATAGCTTCTTCTTGTCCAATCACTCTTTTTTTAAGAGTTTCATCTAAATGAAGTAATTTTTCTCTTTCAGACTCTAATAGTTTATTGATTGGAATACCAGTCCATCTTGCAATAATTTCACTTACTGTATCAACACTTACTTTTTCTTTTAATAATGAATCATCTGATTCTTTTGATTGAAAATCAGTAATTTCTTTATTAATTTGTGGTAATGTTTGAAATTTAATTCTAGACGCTTCTTCTAAATTACCTTCTGTCTCATATTTATCTCTTAAAGCTTCTAATTTTACTTTTTGATCTTTTAGTCCTTTAATATGATCCAATGCTTTCTTTTCTTCTTTCCAGCGATCACTTAATCCCATAACTTGTTCATCTAATGAAGCAATTCTACTTTTAATCTCTTGAAGATGTTTTTCATTATCAATATTTTGATCTTCTTTTTCAATCGAAATACGTTCCATCTCTAAACGATTCTTTTCTCTTGTAATAACATCTAATTCTTCTGGTAATGAATCAATCTCCATACGCACACTGGCACATGCTTCATCAATCAAATCAATTGCCTTGTCAGGTAAGAAACGATCAGTAATATATCTTTGTGACATATGAACCGCTCCTACAATTGCACTATCAGTAATTTGTACACCATGATGTGATTCAAAGCTATCTTTTAAACCACGTAAGATGGCTATTGTATCATCAATATCTGGTTCATCAACTTGAACCTTTTGAAAACGTCTCTCTAAAGCAGCATCTTTTTCAATATATAAACGATATTCATCCAATGTTGTGGCTCCAATACAGTGAAGTTCACCACGTGCTAGCATTGGCTTTAATAAATTAGCTGCATCCATAGCACCATCAGTTTTACCCGCTCCAACCAATTGATGAATTTCATCAATAAACAATATAATATTTCCTTCCGCTTTTTTAATTTCATTTAATACAGCTTTTAATCTTTCCTCAAACTCTCCACGATATTTAGCTCCAGCAACTAAAGCTCCCAAATCTAACTCATATAAAGTCTTATTCTGCAGACTCGTTGGAACGTCATTTTTAAAAATACGCCACGCTAGCCCTTCCACGATTGCTGTTTTCCCTACTCCTGGTTCTCCAATAAGAATAGGATTATTTTTCGTTTTTCTTGATAATATTTGAACCACACGTCTAATTTCTTCATCACGCCCAATTACTGGATCTAACTTACCATCTTTAACATCTTGAATCAAATCACGTCCATATTTTCTTAAAACCTCATATTGATTCTCTGGATTTGGATTGTCAACCATATGATCACCTCGCATTTCTTTGATAATCTTCTCTATATCCTTTAACCTTAAATTATATTTTTGAATAAATTCTTGAGTCAATGTTGAATTTAATTTAAACAAAGCAATAATCAAATGTTCAACACTTAAATACTCATCTTTATAATCAGTCATAACACTTTGTGCTTTTATAAACAATTGATTCAAATCATACGAAAATCTTAATTGACTTTCATCTACTGATGAAAGTTGTGGTTTAGAAGTTAATCTATGAGTAAGATAATTTTTTAAATCATCAATATTTATATTTGCTTTTAAAAAGACTCTATACATCATACCACTTTGATCATCTAATAAAGATAACAACATATCTTCTATATCAACAACTTGCCGAGACATACTTAAAACACTTTGAAAAGCCCTTTGTAATGCTTCCTGCATTGCGACTGTCCATTTTTCTATATTCATATCATCCACTCCTTTGGCACTCTATGTATCCAAGTGCTAATTATAGTATATCACTATTTTTAGCACTGTCAACACTTAAGTGCTAAAAAAGAAACGCTTTCGCATTTCTTCGTTACACTTTTTTAATTAATCCAACACCTAAAGGATATGGTCCTGTATGAACACCAATAGTCGCTCCTATATGTTGTATGATAATTTCATCTATTTCACCAAATACTTCTCGCAATGATTCTTGGAGTTGTTTTAAAAAAAGTAAACCCTCTTGATAATCATATCCATATCCTACACACAAAGCATAATCTTGAATATTTAATTGATTATCTTGAAAATGTTTAATAACATTTTCAATAACTTTACGCTTTGATTTTTCTCTACCACGACAAACACCACTAGCAAAAATTTCTCCATCTTTTAAAACAATCAGAGGTTTAATACCTAAAGTCTTTGCAGCAACTCCTGCAACTTTACCAATACGTCCACCATGAATCAAATAATCAAAGCCATCAACAGTAAAGAATATTCTTCCTGTTTTTTTAATTTCTTCGAGTTTATCAACAACTTGTTGATATTCATATTGAGCATCACGCATCTTAACACTTTCTAAAACAAACAATCCTTGTAAAATTGTATTTACAGTAGCATCAATAATTGTGATTCTTTGATCAGGATATTCTTCTTCTATCATCTGTTTGGCGGTAAAAGCACTATTAAACGATCCGGAAAATTTTGTTGTAATACAAATACAGATAATCTCATCTCCAGCTTTTAAAATAGGTTCAAAGATATCAAGATAATCTTGAACTGAAGGCATTGAAGTCTTAGGAAAAATTCCTTTATTATCAACCATAAATTGATAAAATTCTTCTACTTCAAGTTCTTCTCCTTCTTTATAATGTGTTGCTCCATCTTTTGTAATATAAAATGGAACAATTTTTATATGAAGACTTTCTAAAATTGATTGATCTAAATCACAAGATCCATCCGAAATAATTTGATACATTTTTATCCTTCTTTCTATATTGATTGTATAAAAATAACTGATTGACTATTTTCTATAATTGAATAATCATTATTCATTTGATTTGATACACATAAAGGATCACCTCTCTTTAAGAGATATTGATTTAATGGATAATGGCATTCTTTTAAACTAATTAGACTTTCGTTAAAAGCAAACAATGAAAAATACTGATAACTTTCTTTATATATCTTATGAACCCCTTTAAGAAGAACTTGAATCTTATTATATTGATCATAAATAACAATATGATATTTTTGATATTTTTCTAACAAGCTCAAAACAGCCAAAAAATGATCCATACGTTTTTGAGTAACACCATATAAGTCAATTTCATCATATCCATGTTCAATTGCATATGATAATGCCAAGCCTGTATCAGTATCATCTTTCACACTAGAAAACTCATCAACATTCAAACCATCTAAACATGATTTATCTTCAATAGAATCCATATCACCGATTGCTAATATAGGCTTGATATTTTGATGAAGAAGATGAATTACACCTTGATCAACACCAATATACTCAATATTTCTATCTTTAACATCACCAGCATCAATACTACAATATATACCTATTTTCATCGCAATGAATCAATCGCTTTCTTTCGATCATCTTGATTAAAGATATAACTTCCAGCCACAAGAATATTAACACCAGCCTCTACACATTGCTTTCCAGTTTGTTCATTGATACCACCATCAACCTCAATTAAGAAATCATATTGTGATTGAAGTAAACTTAATTCTTTAATCTTATCAATAGCACTTTCTTGGAATGATTGTCCACCAAATCCAGGTTCAACACTCATTACAAGTATCATATCAATATTACTTAAATATTGTGTAATTGCTTGAACTGGTGTTGCTGGTTTAACACTAATTCCCACTTCAACATTTTGACTATGTACATATTGAATAAGCTCTCTAACAGCATCTTCTGATTCCATTGCTTCAATATGAAAAACAATCATTTGTGCACCTGCTTTTATAAATTCATCAACATATTGTCTAGGTTGGCTTATCATTAAATGAACATCTAAATATAAATCAGTAACCTTAGAAACATCTTTTAAAATACTATAACCAAATGAAATATTAGGTACAAAATGTCCATCCATAACATCATAATGAATCCAATCTGCGCCTGCTTCTTTAATAGAATCTAAATCTTTTTTAAGTTCAGCAAAATTTGCTGATAATACTGAGGGTGCAACCTTAATCATACTTTCTCTCCTTTAATTCTTTTACTTCTTTTAAAAACACTAAATAATGTTCATATCTTTCTTTTGAGATAAGACCATCATCTACAGCTTGTTTAACAGCACAGTGTGGTTCGCTATCATGCAAACAACCTCTAAACTTACAGTCTTGAGATAATTTATCAAAGTCATGATAACTATGAGCCACTTCAATTGGTTCTAAATTAAGTTCCAAAGAAGAAAAGCCAGGTGTATCAGCAACATACCCATCATACATTTTTAACAGTTCCACATGCCTTGTTGTATGCTTACCACGCCCTAAAGATTTAGATATCTCATTTGTATCAATATTCAAATGAATATCCAATGCATTTAACAAACTAGATTTTCCTACACCACTTTGACCAGTAATAACAGTTGTCTTATCTTTAAATATCATTTTAATCTCATCAATTCCTTGATTTTTCTTAGAACTTACATAAACAATCTTATAACCTGATTTTTCATATTGTTCCATAATTTCATATATATTTTTCTCACAAACTAGATCCATCTTAGAAATACATATAATAGGTTCAATATCAAAATGTTCAATCAAAACAAGAAAGCGATTTAACAACAAAGTATTCATTTCAGGTTCTTTAGCAGAAAAAACCAGAAGAGCTTGATCAATATTACAAATAGGAGGTCTTATTAATTGATTCTTTCTTTCCAAAATCTTTCTAACGTAACCTTCATTCCCATTTTCTATTGTAAATTCACAAAAATCTCCTACCAAAGGCACAATTTCATCTTTACGAAACTTCCCTCTTGCTCTACATTGATAAATAACATTATCAACTTCAACATAATAAAATCCTGATAAAGCCTTAATGATTTGACCTTTTTGCATTATATACCTCTTTCACTAGTTATTTGGTGTTGTTGTATTAGTTCCACCTGTATCCGGAGTGACAGGATCAGGTGTTGTAACAGGAAGTTCTGGCTTTTTATCATAATATTCCAAAACAATTTCTGTTCCTTTTTTATCAACTACAGTAAAAGCCTTTAATGATTGACTTTGAACAACATTAATCTTCATTGTTTTAATAACATCAGCACTTGTAGGCGCAGGCAAAACCTTCAAAGTTACTACAAAATCAGCTTTTGCTAAAAGTGTTTTTGCTTCTTCTATCCCTACTCCTAAAACATTTGGTACAGTTTGAGAATAACCTTTAGACACTTTAAAAGTAATCGTTTTATTTGTTGCATTAGGATCCACCTTTTTACCAACATCTAAAGATTGTTCAATAATCTTACCTTTTTCAACTTCACTATTCACTTCTTCTTTTTTAACATCAAAACCTAATTTAAATAATTTAGATTCAACATCACTATATGTTTGACCTACAAAGTTTTCAATAATAATATATTTACCAGAAGATATTGTTAAGGTAATAACATCATTCTTCTTAACAGCAGTTCCTTGAAGAGGATCAGTTGAAATAACTTTTCCTTCATCAACAGTATCACTTAATTCTTGATGAACAATTTCACTCACTTTCAAACCTTTTGATTCAATATAACTAATAGCTTCTGCTTGAGTCATATTTTCAACACCAGGCATAGAAAATGTATCACTTGGTTTTAACAATAAGAAATAAACTGCTACACATAACAATAAAGCTCCAACAACAACTCCTGCAATAATTCCAATTTTCTTTTTATTATCTTTTTTAACTTCCACTTCTTCTTCCACCATTTTAGGTGTAGGCATTGCTTGTGTAAAAAACTCTTTTTCTTGAGCAACAATCGTTGCATTTAATTCATCTTCTTGATAATCAAAAACAAGTTTCTCTTCATTCTCTCTAGCCAAACATGTATTTAAGTCATCAAACATCTGACTTGCTTTTTGATAACGATCATGAATATTCTTAGCAGTTGCTTTAATAATAATATTTTCTACAGATTGAGGAATTGAAGGATTAAAGCTTCTTACTGAAGGAATTTCATCACGCATATGCTTTAAAGCAATATTCACTGGTGATTCTCCATTAAAAGGAACTTCTCCCCTTAACAATTCATAAAAAACTATCCCTAAAGCATAAATATCACTTTGAGCAGTTGCTTTTTCACCTCTTGCAATTTCGGGTGCTAAATAATGTAAAGAACCCATAATTGTATCAGTTTGCGTTACTTGAGATAGCGATTGAATAGATGCAATACCAAAATCTCCAATCTTGACAACACCACTATCAGTCACCATAATATTTTGAGGTTTTAAATCCCTATGAACAATCCCCATACTATGAGCTTTGGCTGTTGCACTCGCAACTTGTTTCATAATATCTACAGCTTCTACAAAATGAAGAGCTCCTCTTTTATGAATCAATTCTTTTAAAGTTTGACCTGGAATATATTCCATAACAATATAATAATTCTCTTCTTCTTCACCAACATCATAAATCTCAACAATGTTTTTATGAGATAACGCCGCTGCCGCACTTGCTTCACGATGAAAACGTGTCACATAGACAGGATCTCCAGTTAAAGAAGAACGCATGATTTTCACCGCAACTAGTCTTTTTAATATTGTATCTTCAGCAAGATAAACATCAGCCATCCCACCTTGTCCAATAATACTCTTTAATACATAACGTCCTGCTATTGTTTTATTTATCTGACTCATTTTCAACAACTCCTTTTTTTGATATTAATGCAATTCCAATATTATCCTTACCACCAAGCATTTTAGAATCAACCATTAATTGATTTGCTTTCTCTTTTAAAGATATATCCTTTAATAAAATATCAGTAATATGTGTATCAAACAATGAATTATATAATCCATCAGTACAAACCAAGATAACTCCTTGATCCATTCTTTGAACTACAAAAGAAACTTTTAATTCTTCGCTTACACCAATAGCCTGAAGCAAAATATTCTTTTGAGGATGAAATTGTGCTTCATCACTAGAAATTGTTCCAGAATCAACCAAAACATTAACCAAAGTATCATCTTTTGTAAGTTGACAAAGATGATCTTCATTAAAGAAATACGCACGTGAATCACCTACATGGGAAATATACGCTTCGTTTCCTTTTATCAAGACAACAACCACAGTTGTTCCCATTCCTTCAAAATCTAAAGAACTTTGACTTTTCTTATAAATAACATTATTAACATCAACAACAATTTTTTTCATCCAATTTTCAATATGAGTTACATCTTCAAACGAAGTAAGTTGCATATATTCATTAATGATATAATCACCTGTCATTTGTGAAGCAATTTCTCCAGCCTTATGACCTCCCATACCATCACATAAAACAACTAAACTTTCATTTTCATCTTTTTGATAATATCGCACATAATCTTGATTAATTTCTCTAACGTTTCCGATATCAACCATTGTTATGATTTCCATATTACATTTCCCCTACTTTCTTGGCCCTTAATTGTCCACAAGCACCATCTATATCTTGGCCATGTTCTTTTCTTAATGTTACGTTCACTTTCAATCTTAATAATTCATTTTTAAAAACTTCAACTGCTTGTTTTGATGATTGTTGATATCCATGTTCATCAACAGCATTATAAGGAATCAAATTAACATATGCATTTAATCCTTTTACATAATGTGCCAACTGTCTAGCATAAATAATATCATCATTAACATCTTTTAATAATATGTATTCAAAAGTCACTCTACGATTTGTTTTTTTTATATAATATACCAAAGATTCTCTTAAAGTATCCATTGAATATGTTTTATTAATAGGCATTAATTGATCCCTAATCTCATCATTAGGAGCATGTAAAGAGATTGCTAAGTTTGTTTGTAATCCCTCATGTGCATACATCTCAATTTTATCACATAAACCACAAGTAGAAATCGTAATATGTCTAGCACCAATCGCAATTCCCTTTGCATGATTAATAATATAAACAAAGTTCATGACTTGATCATAATTATCAAACGGTTCTCCAGTCCCCATAACAACAACATGCGAAATACGATCACCAATATCATTCATAACAGTCATAACTTGATTAACCATTTCTCCTGCCGATAAGTCTCTTTGTTTTTTTAACAAACCACTTGCACAGAACTTACATCCCATATTACAACCAAGTTGACTCGTTACACATAAACTTTTTCCATATTCATGAACCATTAAAACTGATTCAATCAATCCACCATCTTCTAATTCAAATAAATATTTAATTGTTCCATCACGAGAAACTTGCTTTTCTTTAATCTCAAGTGGTTGTAAACTATAATTTTGTGAAAGTTTATGACGTAAATCTTGAGATAAGTTATTCATATCATCAAAATGATTCACATTCTTACGATATAACCATTCGAAGACTTGTGAAGCTCTAAACTTCTTTTCATTCAATTTTTCAAACTCTTCTATTAATTGATCTAGAGTATAATCATATATTGATTTCATCATTTCATTCCTTTTCCAACAAACACATATAAAATCCATCACTATGATAATCACAAGGAAGAATTGTTTTTTCTTCAATAACCTTCATTTGAGGATGTCTTTTTATAAATGATTCTATTTGTTTCTCGTTTTCTTTCTTATTTATTGTACAAGTGCTATATACAATACTACCACTTTTCTTGCATAAAACATATGCATTTTCTAATAATTTCTCTTGTATTTTCATAATTTCATCCATTGCTGAAGAATCATGATACTTTATTTCTGGTTTTCTAGCCATGACTCCAAATCCACTACAAGGAGCATCACAAAGTATTTTATCAAAATATTCTGGTGGATATACATCGATAAGAGTTGTTGAATCATGAACTTTTACATCAACAATATCAATGCCTAATCTTTCCATTTGTGCATTTACAAGTGGAATTTTATGTTCATATAAATCATATGCATCAATCTTTCCTTGATTATTCATAATCGCTGCCATATGTGATGTTTTAGAACCAGGTGCACAACACATATCCAAAACATAGTCATTAGGTTGAGGATTCAACAATCTTGCTACTAACTGACTTGATTCATCCTGAATTGTTAATAATCCCTCATCAAAATAAGTTGTATGCGCAAGTGATGTCCCATGATAATAAACACAGTCCTGACTTAATAATCCCTTTTCAAATTTATCATTCTTTAAAAGTTCTTCTCTAGATATTTTTAAGGTATTCACTCTAGCACTTTTATAAGGAACTTCATTATTTGCTTTACAAATTTCTTTTGTTTTTTCTAATCCATATTGTTTTATAAACATTTTGACCATCCATAAAGGATGACTTGTTTCAATTGATAATTTCTCTACTTCATCCAAATCATCTAGAGAAGGTTGTAAAGAAAATGCATTCTTTAATACTGCATTGATAAATTGAGCAGTCTTCATACCTTTTTTCTTTTTTGACATATTCACTGCTTCATTGACAATTGCATAATCAGGAATACTATTCATAAAATAATGTTGATATAAACTCATCAATAATAACATCTTTTCATATGTTTTCACTCTTCCTTTGACATATGGTTCTAACATATTTTCTAAATAAATAAGATTTTGAACAGTTCCATATACAACTCTTGTAATAAAATCTTTATTTTCTCTTGTAAGTGTATACCTTGAAAAACAAGCATTTAATGTTAGATTTAAATAACTATTCTCCTGTTTATATTTTAAAAGTATTTCTAATGTGATTTCTCTATCCATAATTATATTTGTGAGTATGGATTAAAATCACATACTACGTTCACCTTTCCTTTTTGTTTCTTATTATAATAATCATTCATAGTTTGTAAAGCCCCATAAATATCTTTAGAATTAATAAATTTAATTAATATTCTTTCTCGATAAATATCTTGCATCTTAAAGATAGAACTTTTAGCAGGTCCTAAAACAACTGATTGGGAGACATTTTTCTCTAAATAATCTTTAATCTCAATAGCAGTTTGATGAACTTGCTGTTCATTCTTTGATTGAATGATAATACTTACCAAATGACAATATGGTGGATACTTTGCTTTTTGTCTAAATAACATTTCTTGATTATAGAAAGTTAAATAATCATGTTGTGAGGCTGAAGTAATCGCATAATGTGTTGGATTATATGTTTGAATAATAACCGTTCCTTGTTTTTGACCTCTACCACTTCTTCCAGATACTTGACACAATAATTGAAAAGTTCTTTCACTAGAACGGAAATCAGGGACATTTAAACTTAAGTCAGCATTTAATACACCTACAAATGTCACATCTTCAAAATCTAAGCCTTTAGCAATCATTTGAGTTCCTAGTAAGATATTGGCTTCCTTATTCTTAAATTGTTCTAATAATTTTAAATGCCCATTCTTACTCCTTGTTGTATCAACATCATAACGAATGACTTTCGCATTATGAAAAATTCTTTCAATCTCTTCTTCTATCTTTTGAGTTCCAAAACCAACTGTTTTTAAATGAACCGATCCACATTTCGAACAACTTTGTGGATAAGGAATTTGATATTCACAATAATGACACTTCAATCGATGATCATGCTTATGATAAGTCAAAGAAACATCACAATGTGGACATTTTATAACCTCTCCACAATCACGACATTGTACATAAGTTGCATAACCTCGTTTATTTAACAATAAAATCACTTGTTCATTCTTATCAATTGTTGCTTGAATACTCTGTTTTAACTCTAATGAAAATAATGAATAATTCTTTTTGCGCATTTCCTCTACCATATCAATAACTTTTACTTCTGGTAGTGGCTTTTGATTAATTCTTGTTTTTAATTCATACAAATCATATACACCTTTTATTGCTCGAGAATAACTTTCTAATGATGGTGTTGCACTTCCTAACACCACACTTGCCTGATGTGCCTTAGCACGCATCTTAGCAATTTGTGATGTTAAATAACGTGGTTTAGACTCTTGCTTATAACTTGAATCATGTTCTTCATCAAGAATAATCAAACCAATATGATCTAAAGGAGCAAAGATAGCTGAACGTGCGCCCACTACAATATTGACTTCTTGTCTTTTAATACGACGATATTCATCATACTTTTCACCTTGTGATAAACGTGAATGCAATATTGCAACTTGAGAATCAAAACGCTGTTTAAAAACGTCAACCATCATTGGCGTTAATGATATTTCTGGTACCAACATCATAACTTGTTTACCTGCTTTTAAAATAGCTTCTGCTAGAGCTAAATAAACTTCTGTCTTCCCGCTTCCTGTCACACCATGAATTAAAGAAACCCTTTCGTTTTTTGATAAGATACCATCAACAACTCTTTGTTGATCATAAGTCAACGTTATTTCTTTTTTTTCTATAAATTCATTTGATGATGGTAAACGATAACTTTCTACTTGTTTATATTCAATAAATCCTTGTTGTAATAATTTATCTAATAATCCTTTTGTATAAGGAATATCTTTTAATTGTAAATGAGGATGTTCTAATAAAAAAGCAAGGCATTGTTGTTGTTTTGAAGTTTGGGCAATACCGTCTTTTAGTACTTCAACAATTGTTTTCATCTTTACACCAACAGCATGAGTTGTACTTGGTTTTAATTGAGTTGGTAACATAGCTTGTAAACAAGCTATTCTTGGTGATAATGTTAATTTTGAAAGTCGCATTGCTAAATCTTGAAGTTCTTGATTTAATAATGGTTCTTCATCAATAACATCAATAATATATTGATATTGAAAACCTGCTTCTTTTTCTAGTTGTTCTTTTGATAATGATGTCTCAACAACATCTTCAACATAACCAATAATTCTTTGATGATGAAAAGGAACAAAGACTCTAATTCCACTTTGTAGTGGACTATGATATAAGTAATCAAATGTTGTATCTAAACTATGCACTGGATGTTCAACTAAAACTTTTATTATATACATAACCACACCACCTTTTTGCTCATATTTTACCATAAAAAGAGTCTTTTGAATAGAAAAAAGGATACGATGTATCCTTAAGCATTTTCTCTAATAATTTCAGCAATTTTATCTTTTGCTGCTAAGACATCGTCATTTTCAACGACATACTTATATTCTTCCTTCGTTGCAATTTCTTTTCTCGCTTTATCTAAACGTTCTTTCACAACTGTTTCCTCTTCAGTACGTCTACCTCTAATACGACGTTCTAATTCCTCAAATGATGGTGGTACTAAAAAGATTGTTAAAGCATCAGGACATTTTTGCATAACTTGCAATGCACCTTGCACTTCAATCTCTAATACAACATTCTTTCCTTCATTCAATAACTGTTCAACATGAAATTTTGGTGTACCATAATAATTCCCTACAAACTTAGCATATTCCAACAATTCACCTTGTTCAATCTTTTCCTTAAAATCTTCCTCTTCAACAAAAAAGTAATCAGTTCCATCCACTTCAGTTGGTCTTGGCTTTCTTGTTGTCATAGAAATAGAATATGCTAAATTTAAAGATTCATCTTTAAATAACTCTTGACGAACAGTACCTTTACCCACACCACTAGGACCACTTAAGATAATTAATAAGCCTCTCTTCATCGTTTACACCACCTTTATGAAATTATGTTACATGAACACAACTTTAATGTCAATTCTTTTTCAAATATGTTATACTAAATAACGGTGATAAATATGGCTTATGATGGAATTATGATGTCTCAGGTAGTCAAACAACTACAAAACCAAACTGAAAGAGGCAGAATCAACAAAATATATCAAATATCTCAATATGAACTCTTATTTCAAATAAGAGCAAATTCTTCGAATGTGAAATTATTAGTCTCAATACATCCTATGTATGCAAGACTTCAAATGACTTCACTTTCTTACCCTACCCCTCCAACTCCTAACTCATTAACAATGTTGTTAAGAAAACATTTGGAAGGTGCTTTTATTGAATCCGTTGAACAAATCGAATTAGATCGGATTGTGAAAATAAAATTAATTGGAACAAATGAACTTAAAGATCAAGTAAAACTTAATATTTATATTGAAATTATGGGAAAACATTCTAATATGATTGTGACAAAAGAAGATTATAAAATCATTGATTGTTTAAAAAGAGTATCTCCTTCTATGAATTCAGAAAGAATTCTTCAACCAGGATCAACTTATCAACTCCCTCCAATGACAAACAAAAGAAACCCTTTTACATCATCATTCGAATTAAATGATAACCTAACAAAAATATATCAGGGATTTTCACCTGAACTTTCTAAAGAAGTTTTATATCGTATTGATAATGGTGAAGTTTTTGAAGAAATTATATCGCAGATTAAAGAGAGTTCTTCTTTATATATACATAAACAAAATGATAAAGAATATTTTCATATTATTCCTTTAACTCATTTACAAGTGAATTATCAAGAATACGAACTTTCTGAAGGTTTAGATAAACATTATAATTTAATTGATCAAAAAGATCGTATCAAACAACAAACATCTGATCTTGCAAGATTTATAACAAATGAATATCAAAAGAATGTTAATAAATTAAACAAATTAGAAAAGACTTTATTTGATTCTCAAAATAGTGATGAATATAGAATTAAAGGTGATTTATTATTTGCGAATATTCATTTGATTGAAAAAGGTCAACAATCGATTACTGTTGACAATTATTATGATGACACAAAAATATCTATTGATTTAGATGAACGTTTTGATGCAAAAGCAAATGCTTTACGATACTATAACAAATATCAAAAAGCTAAAAATTCTTTAAGTCATCTTCAAGAACAAATTCAATTGACAAAAGATGAGATCACTTATTTTGATACTTTATTAACCCAAATGGATAATGCTAATTATTACGATGCATTAGAAATAAAGGAAGAACTAGAAAATCTTGGTTATCTCAAAAAGAAAAAGCAAAAACAAGTTTATAGACAAAAAAATAAGCCTCATGTTGAAACTTATTTAACCAAAGATAATATCTTAATATATGTAGGTAAGAATAACCTTCAAAATGATTACCTTACCTTTAAAATGGCATCACGTCAAGATATGTGGTTCCATGTTAAAGACATGCCTGGAAGCCATGTCATTGTGCATAGTGAAGAATTAAATGAATATACAATAAGACTAGCTAGTAAAATGGCAGCATATTTTTCAAAAGGAAAGCAAAGTTCTTCTGTTCCTGTGAATTATGCACAAGTTAAAACTTTAAAGAAACCAGCAAATTCAAAACCAGGTCAAGTTATATTAAATCATTATTCAACAATATATATCGACCCAGATGATTTGTTTTTTGATGAGATTAAAAAGGTTGATTAGCTGGCATAGTCATAAAAGTTTGTTCATATTGAGGATAAAATACTGGATAATACATACAACGATTAACACGTCGACATTCAATAGGACAAATAACTGGTTGTGGAACTGGTGTGATTTGGTTTGTAATGCAAACTTTTTTTGGAGCAACGATTGGTTCAGGTCTAGGGCAACCATTCATCCCACAACCAGACATTGATTGTTGGTCTCCACAATGAGGCATTTGTGGCATAGAGCACCCACAATTTGGTCTAGGTTGTTGGCAACCACAATTAGGCATTGGTTGTACGTTACATCCACAAGTTGGCATAGGTGGTTGCATATTGCATCCACAATTTGGTCTAGGTTGTTGACAACCACAAGATTGATTAAACATGTTTTCTCCCTCCTTCAACATATATTATGAAGAAGTTAGAAAAATGTACGGGCAAATGAAAGGAGTCTTTATGAAATTAATACCTTGGAACTGTTGTGATGATATTGAAGCTTACACAACATGTTCATTTGATGAAGAAAATCATATTATGAATATGAGTTATAATGATATCAATAATCAGCAAGTTTTATTAGATAGAGAAAAACTTGCAAAACAATTAAATACTGATTTAAATCATATGGTTGCAACACTCCAGCAACATACAACAAACTTTATAAAAGTTTCACTAGAAGATGGTGGTAAAGGTATGTACAGTAGAGAAGATGCTTTTATAGGATATGATGCAATGTATACAAGAGATAAAAATTTATGGTTATGGAGTTTTCATGCTGATTGTTGTCCAGTCCTTCTCTATTGTCAAGATCAACAGATTGTTGCTGAAATACATTCTGGTTGGAAAGGTACTGTCAATGAGATTGTTTATAAAGTAACCAAACATCTTATTGAAAATGAAAACTGTCAACCCAAAAATATTTATGCATATATTGGTCCATCAATTAATCAAGAAAATTTTGAAGCAAAAGATGATATCATTGATTTGGTGAAACAAATGTCTTTTGATACTTCGCCATTTTATATAAAGAAAGATCAAGAAAGTTATTTATTAGATAGTAAAGGTCTTATTCAACAACAATTATTAAATCTAAATATTTTAAAAGAGCATATTACAATATCTCCGTATTGTACAATAAAAGATGAAGACTTATTCTTCTCTTATAGAAGAAATAAAACTCCTCATCGTAATATTACATTAATTCGACTTAAAGGACTGTAACACATAAATAGTTTATACTATTTATGTTATCGAGTCCTTTTTTCTATATTCAAATGTTTTTTATGAGTTCCTTCATTGAAACAGGTATGCGATCAATCAGCAATGATGGAACAACAGTATAATGAGTTTTAGCAATTTGATCACCAGTATATCCATGAAGATAAACACCTACAATAGCAGCTATTATCGCACTATACCCTTGACCTAAAAGGCTCGTTATGATGCCCGCAAGAACATCACCCATTCCCCCGCTTGCCATTGCTTCATTTCCGGCTTTTATACGATAAGATTCACTACCGTTAGTGACAATTGTATATGGACCTTTCAAAACAAGCGTGACATGATGCTCTCTGGCAAATTCTCTGGCAACATATATAATATCATCATCTGCTGAAAAATTGCACAAACGCTTAAATTCGCCCATATGTGGAGTTAAAACAATCTCTCTTTGTTGTTTCTTTAACAATTCAAGATTAGAAGAAAGAATTGTGAGCGCATCAGCATCTATAACCAAAGGTTGTTTTGACAATGATAGTGTATCAATAACATAACGATAAGCATCAATACCTAGTCCTAAACCACATCCTATCAACAAACTATCATAAGACTTAAAATCATTTTCTTGTAATATAGGTGGTCTTAATGCTACTGTCACTTCAGGACAATATAAAGTCAAAACATCAATCACTTCCGAAGTTGAAACAACAGTCGTTATTCCTGTACCCGTATAAACAGCACTCTTACTACTCAACAAAGCAGCTCCCTTATACTCCAAAGACCCTGTAATCATGCCTACTCTTCCGTAAGTACCCTTATGTCCATCAAAAGATCGATGTTTTATCAATGGTTTAACAAACTCCATATCAACAAGTTGATATAACCCTACTTCATCATAAATATCTTCAACAGCTAACTCTTCTACAATAATTTCACCAGTAAAAGAAAGACTATCCGGATTCAAAAATCCGTTTTTCATCGCAGTTAAGGTAATTGTTTTTGTTGCACATATAACACTTTGATATGGAATACCTGTGTTACAATCCAACCCCGTTGGAATATCAATAGAAATAACATCTTTGTCATATAATTGATTTACTTCTTCAATAATCGTTTGATAAATACCCCTAGGTGAAGCATTTTGTCCAAATCCAAAAATCCCATCAACAATAAGATCAGCATTTTTCATTTGACTTATTATCATATCAATTTGATTTTCATTAACGACAACTACATCAATTTGATTTTGATAACATAAATCAAGATAAAACTGATGACCAGTGGAAGAATGATTACTTTCAAAAACAAAAACAGTGACTTCTTTATTAGCACGATAAAGTTTAATAGCCAAAGATAATCCATCAGCTCCATTGTTGCCAGGTCCACATAACAAACAAACCTTTTCATAACAATACATATGTTTTATCAAACAATCACTCGCCTTATCAATAAGCGCCTCAATTGTATAACCTTTCCTTAATAAGCGTTGATCATATTCTTGCATTAATTTTTGACTTCCAATATACATAATATCACCTTCTTTTTTTATTATAACAAAAAAAAGGATAGAAATAAATCTATCCTTAGAATCTTCCACCACTAGCCCAATGTTTAGTCCAATATGATGAAGATAAACTATCAGTTTTTACTCCAGTTCTAGAAGAACCAGCATGAACGAAACGTCCACCACCAATATAGATACCAACATGTGAGATACCACTACCGCCAGTAGTTCCTTTAAAGAATACTAAATCTCCTACTTTTAAGTCAGATTTAGATACTTTCTTAGAAGCACTGTATTGTGCACCTGAAGTACGTGGGATAGAAACACCGTTTTGTCTATATGACCATTGTGTCAACCCTGAACAGTCAAACGCAGAAGGCCCTGTAGCACCCATACGATATCTAGATCCAACACGACTCAATGCAGTTGAAGCTGCACCAGCATTTGTTGGTACTGGATTTTCTACAGTGACTTTTAAAGTCTTTGTAGCTTTATTTCCAGCAGCATCAGTGACTGTATAAGTTACTGAGTATTTACCAGCTTTATCTGTATTAACAGAACCACTAATACCTACCTTTGAAGTAACATCACCATCTTTGTTGTCAATTGCACTTGATAAATAACTCTTTGCACTAAAATCTTTACCTTTAATAATTGTTAAAGAAGATTTAGATAAGTTAATATTTGGTGCACTCACATCTTTAACATTGACAGTTAAAGTTCCTTTTGATTCATTACCAGATGAATCAACAGCAGTAATATTTAATGTAGAATTACTAATTTCCTTTGTGTTCACTTTTCCATCAACTTTAACAGAAGTGACTTTTTTATCAAAGTTATCAGTAATATTTACATAATCAGTATAATCAAATTTAGATCCGTAATCTGCTGTAACTGTTTCACCATTCTTATAATTCAATTTAGGAGCTGTTGTATCTGATACATAGAACTCATAAGTTTGAGTTGATATGTTTCCAGCATTATCCGAAACAGATAAATTAATTGTTTGAGATCCTAACTTAGAAGTATCAAGTTTATTGTTTGTTTCAATAAACGGAGTGACATCTCCGTCAACGTTATCGATAGCTTGGATATATTGTCCGATACTTGCACTACCATTAACTTCAACATCTACAACGTAACCACTATTCTTACCAACTGGTTTAAGTTCAGGAGCGGTTCTATCAACCACCTCTACCTCTACTGTTTTTGTAACAGTGTTTGAGAATAAATCAGTTGCAGTTACTTCTACATTATATACACCCAATTGTTGAGAGTCATATGACTTATCATTAATTTGGACATCTAATGCTTCTAGGGAATCACGATTATCAGATATAGCAAATAAACTCTTATCTAATTTCGTTCCGTAAAGAACTTCAATTCTATTTGAATCGATGACTGGAGCTTCTTTATCAACCGCAGCATAACCAACTAATCCAAAAGTTGAAATACACAACATTGGAATAAACATAGCTTTACGATTAATAACATGCTCTTGCATGATTTCTAACATATTTGTCTTAATATTACTTTCCATTCGTTTCCTCCTTTCAATAATATACCCACTTAGAATTATAAATCAACGTACACAAAAAGTCCACAACTTTCTTAAGAAATTCTTAAGATTTTAGAATTACATCGATTATATCAATATAATTTTAATCATCTTTTTTCTGATATTTTATAAAAATATAAGATTTATTACAATTATAACCATAATATCCCTGTTTTAGACATATATTCTGATAACATTTCATAAAGTAAAATAAAGGAGAATGCTATGATAATCTATTTTTCTATTTATACACTATTAGGATATTTCATGGAATCAGTATATGTTTCACTATTTCAAAAGAAATGGATTTCTTCTGGACTATTAAAAGGTCCCTTCATTCCTTTATATGGAGTAGGATCACTTTGTCTTATTATCTTAAGTCCATATATTTATAATAATCCATTATTAACATTTATAATTGGCGGTATTGTTTTAACAATATTAGAATATATAAGCAGTCTATATATAGAAAAGATTTTTCATCAAAAATGTTGGGATTATTCAAAACATATCTTTAACTATCAAGGAAGAATCTGTCTTATATACTTTATTGTTTGGGCAATTCTAAGTTGCTTATTCATATATTATATCCACCCATTCATCCTGTCATTATGTTTAAACACTGATACAATGAATATCATTTCACTTATCTATATATCCTTTATATTAAAAAGTTGCGTTACAAAACTCTGTATAACAAAAAAGAATGGTCTTGATATTTCATAATCAAAACCATTCTGCTTAACCTAAATAAGCTTCTCTAACTTTTGGATTGCTAGCAACCTCATTTGCATCACCAGAAATTGTAATATTTCCAGTTTCTAATACATATGCTCTATTTGCAATTGATAATGCCTTATTAGCATTTTGTTCAACCAATAATACAGTTACACCATCTTCTTTATTAATCTCTTGAATAATCTTAAAGATTTCATTAACCAAGATTGGAGATAATCCCATTGAGGGTTCATCTAATAATAATAGCTTTGGTTTAGACATTAAAGCTCTTCCCATTGCTAACATTTGTTGTTCTCCACCAGATAAAGTTCCAGCCAATTGTTTCTTACGTTCTTTCAAACGAGGAAATCTTTCATAAACTTTCTCTAAATCTTGATTAATCTTACTATCAGTTCTTAAATAAGCTCCCATTTCAAGATTATCTTCTACAGATAACTGAGAAAAAATACGTCTTCCTTCAGGAACTTGAGCTAAACCTTTAGCTATAATCTTATGAGCAGGAACTCTTGCAATATCATTCTCTAAGAATTCGATTGTTCCACTACTTGTTTTGATTAAGCCACTTAAAGCATGCATAACAGAAGTCTTTCCAGCTCCATTAGCTCCAATCAATGCAACAATTTCACCTTGTTGAACATGAAAGCTAACATCTTTAATCGCATGAATAACACCATAAAATACATTTATATTTTCAACTTTTAACATTTTGTGGCCCCCTATTCATCATTTCCTAAATATGCAGCAACAACATCAGGATTGTTTCTAATCTCTTCTGGTGTTCCAAACGCAAGAACTGTTCCAAAGTTTAAAACAGCAATTTTTTCACAAATACCCATAACCAATTTCATATCATGCTCAATTAATAGAATAGCAATTGAGAACTTTTCTCTAACTATTTTAATAGTTTCCATTAATTCAGCAGTTTCAGTAGGATTCATACCAGCAGCTGGTTCATCCAACAATAATAATTTAGGAGAAGTTGCAAGTGCTCTTGCAATTTCTAATTTTCTTTGTTTTCCATATGGAAGATTACTCGCTTTAACATAAGCAAATTGTTCTAAATCAAAAACTCTTAGTAAACTCATTGCCATTTCATCAAAAGCTTCTTCACCTTTTAAGAATCTACGTGTATGAAGAATAGTCTCAACAAGATTATAATTTTGTGAGTGATGCAATCCAACTTTAACATTATCAATAACAGTCATGTTTTTAAACAAACGAATATTTTGGAAAGTTCTTGCTATACCATATTGAGTAATTTGAGTTGGTGACATCTTTAATAAAGATTTACCATCAAATGTAATCTGTCCACTTGTTGGCTTGTAAACACCTGTTAAAAGATTAAATACAGTTGTTTTCCCTGCCCCATTTGGTCCAATTAATCCAAACAATTGATTCTTATCTATTTCAAAATTAAACTCATCAACAGCCTTTAAACCACCAAATTGAATACCTAAACCTTCAGTCTTTAATAAAGCCATTATTCTTGCACCTCCCCATTCATTTCCTTTTTCTTAGAAAGTTTTGCTTTTATAAGAGGAATAAGATTTTTTTCTTTAATAATCATTGCTGCAATTAAAACAACTGCATATAACAACATACGATATTCAGAAAAAGCACGTAAATACTCTGGTAAAATTGTCATTACAATTGCTGCAATAACAGATCCTTTTAAATTACCCAAACCACCTAATACAACCATAACCAATATTTCTACTGACTTATTATAATCAAATACCTTAGGAATAAGGATTGTAATATAATGAGCGTAAAGACCACCTGCTAATCCAGCAAAGAATGCCGAAATAGCAAACGCCATAATTTTATAGTAAGAAGTTGGAATTCCAGCAAGTTCACTTGCAGTTTCATCTTCACGAATTGAAACAATAGCACGACCTTGTCTTGATTTCACAATACAATAAATAACATAAATCGTAATTACAGCACTCAAAAAGACAGCCGTAAAATCTGTTTTCATAGGTATTCCCATCAAACCTTTAGCTCCATTTGTGATACCCAAATTTAGCATAACAACACGAATGATTTCATTAAATGCCAAAGTGATAATACATAAGTAATCCCCTTTTAAACGTAAAGTAGGAATCCCAATAAGAATACCAATCAAACATGCACATACTGCACCAATAAGTAAACTAATAATAAATGGTGTTTCAAAATAGATACTACACAAAGCAGAACTATAAGCTCCAACTGACATAAATCCAGCATGACCTAATGTTAACTGTCCCAAATAACCACTTGCTAGATTAAGACTTGTTGCCAAAACAATATTAATACCAGCAGTAACTAAGATTCCTGACCAATAAGTATCTAGAATTCCAGAACTCATTGCAAACATCATCACACCATAAATAACCATAGCAATCAAAAATGATAAAACAAAATCCTTAATTATCTTCTTTTTCATCTTGATCACCTACACTTTCTCTCTAATATTCTTTCCAAATAAACCAGCAGGTTTAACAAGAAGAATAAAAATTAAAATCCCAAAAACAACAGCATCACTAAAAGAAGAAGAAATATAAGAAATTGTAATTGATTCAGCAACACCTATTAAAAGACCACCAACCATAGCTCCAGGAATACTTCCAATACCACCAAGAACAGCAGCAATAAATGCTTTAATTCCAAGCATAACTCCAATATAAGGATTAATTAAAGAATAACTTATTCCATAGATAATACCTGCAATAGCCCCTAGACCAGAACCAATAGCAAAAGTCATAGAAACAGTATTGTTAACATTAATCCCCATCAACTCAGCAGCACCTTTATCTTCACTAACTGCTCGCATTGCTTTACCCAATTTTGTCTTATTAATAAATAACAATAGTAAAATAGTACAAATAGAAGTCAAAACCAATGATAATAATGAAACATATGTAATTTGAGCACCAAAAAAATCTATTGCTCCATTAGGCATAAAACTTGGAAAAGTAATTGATGCAGACCCAAAAATAATTAAGAATAAATTTTGTAATAAATAACTGACACCAATAGCCGTAATTAATACAGATAATCCCCCACTATTTCTTAAAGGTTTATAAGCAACCTTTTCAATTGTCATACCTAAAATTGCACAACCAATAATTGAAATAATAACGCTTGCAATAACTGGCATACCAAGCATAGTACTAACAACAAATGCAAGATAAGCACCAACCATAATAATTTCCCCATGAGCAAAGTTAATCATCTTCGCAATACCATATACCATTGTATATCCAATCGCAACCAATGCATACATACTTCCAGTACTAAGCCCATTAATAACTTGTGTTATAAAATCCATATATATCCTCCTTCTCCAAAAAAAACAAAGGAGAAGAATCTCCTTCATTTCAATTTACTAATCTAAGTAACTATACTTTCCATCCTTGATTGTTTTAACAACTAAATCCTTAGTTGGATTATGTTGTTTATCATAAGTGAATTTACCAGTAATTCCTTGATAATCAGTTTTTTCTAATGCAGCACATACTTTTTCAGGATCAGTACTTCCAGCATTTTCAACAGCTTTAATCAATACCATTGTAGCATCGTAAGCCATTGTTCCAAACATATTTGTTTCAGAATTAAATTTAGCTTTATAGTTCTTAACATAGTTTTGAACTGGTTCAACAGTATCATCGAATGTATTTGTATAATAAGCACCATTGAAAATTGTCTTATCTACACCTTTAACTTCAAGAACACCATCCCAACCATCAGTACCTAAGAATGTACCATTAAAACCTGCACCTTTAAATTGATTAACCATTTTAGCAATAACTTCGTAATAATCAGGAATAAAGACAGCATCAGCACCTGAATTCATAACTTTTGTAATGAAAGTTTTAAAATCAGTTGTAGAATCATTGTATTTTTCTTGAACAACAATTTCTTTATTGCCTTTCTTAGCTTCTGCCAAGAAAGATTCAGTACATCCAATACTATAATCACTATCACTATTTGTTAAAACAGCAATCTTGTTTGCTTTAATAGTTCCATCAACAACTTTAGAAGCAATAAATTGTCCACCATGTGAATCATTAGAACATGTTCTAAAGAAGTTTGGTTTTGTTGAACCATCTTTGTTTAAAGTAACATTATCTCCAGAAGCACTTGAAGAAACGATTGGTGTTTTCTTAGCTTGAGAAGCTTCTCCAACAGCTAAACTTTCACCTGTTAATACAGGCCCAACAATTCCAACAACACCCTTACTAACTAAGTTATTGTAAACATTAACAGCTTGAGTTGCATCACCAATTGAATCTTCTTTTATAAGTTCAACTTGGTATTTTGCATCCTTAGATGCATTATAATCAGCAATTGCTAATTCAACAGAGTTAGCAACAGGTATACCATAAGTAGATGTTTGTCCAGAAGTAGGACCTACAAATCCAATCTTAATAACTTCTTTCCCATTTGATTCTTTTGTTTCTCCGCCACCACAAGCAACTAACATACTTGCTACAGCAACAGTTGATAATACTTTCTTAAAATTCATAAACGTCTCCCCTTTTTACGTATTTATAATATACATTCCATTATACCTATCTTTACAAACAAGTCAATAAAAATCAAAACTTTTATCTAATTTTCTAAAATTCCTTTTAAAATTTCGACTATAAAGAAATAATCGAGATAAAATATCTCGATTATTCTATACTTTTAAGTGATTCAACCATGTCTACCTTATTTAATACTCTTCTCATTGTATAATTAATAAGGAATGTGAATCCCATTGTGATTATAAACGCATAAAGATAACTATAAATATCAAGAGTTCTGACGAACATAGTGACTTCTAATTCTACTGTTCTAATAATAAACTGATGTAAGAAATATCCAAAGACTAAACCTACTAAGGAGCCAATCATCGAAAGAATAATATTTTCTCTAAAGATATAATCATAGACTTCTTTCCGCCTAAAGCCCAAGACTTTAATCGTTGCTATTTCACTCTTTCTCTCCTGAATATTAATATTCGTTAAATTATACAATACAATAAAGCTTAGCGCTCCAGCACATATAATTAATATGACAACAACAATATCAATACTCTTAATCTCATCATTAAAATCAGATCCATAGGAACTAATAGCAGATATATTCCCATATCCTTTTTCTTTCATATAATCTTCAATACTTGTTTTATATGATTGGTCAAGTTTTTTCATAGTCATAAATGCATGATTAACTTTTAAATCCTTACTTGTCAATTCCTCATAAAGGTTCTGTGACATATAAATATAATTCATAAAATAGTTTTTCATAACACCAGCTATTTTCACATTATATTTATCACCATTGATTTCTACATCAATCGTATCACCTTCATCCACTTTCAATAGTTCAGCTGTTTTTGCTGAAATAATGACACCATCATCATCTAATGTCAAATTTTTAGAGCTTGTAAAATCTTCAAAATGAATAAAGTTTTGAATATTATCCAATGATTGATAAACAATCATTGAGGCATAAAGATCTTCTTTGTTCTTTAAAAGATTAACACTTTGATTTAAGACATATTCAACATTATTCACTTCATCTCTTTGTAAGAGTTGTGTTTGATACTTTTTAGCCTCATTAACAGAAACTTCATCTTCTAAACGTACAACTGCATCATAAGTGAAAACATTACTATATTGTAAATCAACAATTTGAGATACTGATGAACGAATTCCAAAACCTGTAATAATTAATGCAGTACAACCTGCAATACCTATAATAGACATAAGGAAACGTTTTTTATATCTAAAGATATTTCTCATTGTGACTTTATGATTAAAAGAAAGACGTTTCCAAATAAAATTAATTCTTTCTAAGACAATTCTTTTTCCAATCTTAGGAGACTTAGGTCTCATCAAGACCGCAGGCATTAAATTCAATTCACTTAAACATACAGATAAAGTTGCTATCATTGTCACAACAACTGATATAAATACAGTTTGTAACGCAATAATACTATCAGAGAATATCAATATTGATACATCAACTTTAAACAACATCAAATTATATAAATAACATATAATTCTTGGGAAAAATTGTGTTCCAACAACTATTCCTAATGCACATGCAATAGAAGTAGCTAAGATAACATAAACAACATATTGTTTAATAATATCTGTTTTAGAATATCCCAATGCTCTTAATGTTCCATTTTGATTTCTTTGTTCTTCTACCATACGTGTCATCGTTGTTAAAGAAACAAGTGCTGCCACTAAGAAGAACATCAAAGGGAAAACATTTGCAATTGATGATATTGAATCAGTATTAGCATCATATGACATAACACCAGCATTTTCATGACAAGTAAGCGTATAAAGTTTTCCTTTAGGAATCTTATCAACATCCTCATGAGCTTGATTGATTTTACCCTTAGCCACATCCAACTGATTCTTTGTATCTTCTAGTTTACTTCTGGTTTTCAATTCTTCTAAAGTTAACTTGTTTTCTTGTTGTTGAATTTGAAGTTTTGCTTGTTGGATTTTTAAATCAGCATCTGTTAATTGTGATAAACCATTTAATGCTGAAGATGTTGAATTTAACATTTTAGAAATAGATTCTAAATCTTTCATAACTCCTTCTAGATTAGGAGGAGTTGTTGTTGGATTCTTTTGGAATTCTTCTAATTGTTTTTTTAATGCATCTAAATCTTTTTGAAGTTGTTGAGCAGATTGTTCTAGAGTCCCTGCCATTTCCTTTTGTTGTTGATTAGCTTGTCCTTGTCCCTTTAAAAATTCAGCTTCTTTACTTGCTAAAGTCATCTTTGCTTCAGTAAGTTGAATTTTTGCTTTTAATATTTTTTCTTCAAAAACATTCTTACCTTTTGTATAAGCATCAAGACCATCATTATATTTATCTTCAGCACTTGATAACTCACTATTTGCATCACTTGTTAGTTTTTCATATAAATCACTACTACGTAAAGATAAAGAACTCTTTATCTTCGTATTGACAGTTTCAATATATTCATCATAATCATCACTAAAGATATTATAATCCTCAGCCCCTTTAACACTTACTGAAATTTGATTATATAAAACTGTTTCATCACGTAAATCATATAAATCTTTAGGCATTGCTAAAAAAGCATTATCTTGATTTAAGATTTCAATATATCCAGCATTTGTTCCATCGCCTAATGAATTGGTTCCTCGATCAGTATCAGCAATAAATCTAGGATCATTAACAATCCCAACAATTTCAAACTTTTTCTTTCCTTGATCATTAGAAATTTCAATAAAATCTCCAATCTTCTTATTATCCCCTACCATCAATTCATCAATAACACATTCGTTATCCTTTGTGGGATAACGCCCATCTTTTAAATCTGGTTGATTAATCATTTCATCATGAAAACTTTGACTCGTATAAACCTTTATACCTGACAATTGATTATTTATTGACATTAAAGCATCAAATTGATATCCATATTCAATCTTATCAATACCTTCAGTCTTTTCAACAGCTTTAATATCATCTTCACTAAAACCAAGTGAGACAATATAAGTTAAATCAGCAAAATTATATTTATCTAAATAATCATCCATAGACAACATCATTGTCCCTGGTGTATTCCTTAACCCAGCAAAGAAGGCAGCACCTAGAAATACAATTGAAAAGATAGATAAAAATCTGGATTTAGATTTAAGTGTTGATCTTCTTAAATTTTTCCAATAAACACTCTTTTTCTTTACCATTCAATTTCTTCAATAGATTGAGGATTTTTATTTTCCTCAACACCATATACTTTTCCGTTTCTTAAATGAATCACACGATCTGCCATTGGTGCTAAAGCAGAATTATGTGTAATGACAACAACCGTC
>JAVWHX010000021.1:0-33720 GCA_036639875.1 Coprobacillus sp. | reverse complement strand
CTATCTTAGCAATATTGTTCAGGATTGTATCTGGGAAGCAGAATTTAAAAACAAATTAGAAGATAAATATAGAAACTACAAATATGAAATGAAAATCAATCAGAATATGACAATAGGAATAATTAAAGAAGAGCTTATAAAAGTGATTTTAGAAGATGATGAAGAAAAAAAGGAAAATAGATACTTAAAAATGATAGAGGAAATAAGAAAAAACATAATACCAATCCGCCCAGGAAGAAGCAATCAGAGAAATAAAAATCCAAAAAGTCAAAAATATCCAATGAATAAAAAGAAAAGTTTCTAAATCAAAAAAATCCATCGAAAACTATGTTTTCACATACGCAAAAAAACGAAGAATTCAGGAATGATCCTTTTCTTCGTTTTTAGATTTTAAAATACATAAACATGATATTTCATCAATACCTTAAGTTGCCGACATTGCGAATTAATCGAGGTTTTCGTTTATGAATTATTCACCAACGTATGGTAATAATGCCATTTGTCTAGAACGTTTAATAGCAGTAGCTAACATTCTTTGATATTTAGCACTAGTTCCAGTAACACGTCTTGGAATGATTTTTCCGTTAGCAGAAACAAATCTTTTTAACAACTCTACATCTTTATAATCGATTTCAGTAATCTTATTTTTTGTAAAGAAGCAAACTTTTTTTCTACCCATTCTTTGTCTTTTAAATGCCATAAGTATTTTCCTCCTTAAAATTGAATATCATCTTCCATGATATCAAATGAATTAAATGAATTATCGAAATCTTTTTCTAAATTCACTGTTTTCATATCATAGAATTCATCTTGTTTGATTTGAGGTTGTTGTTGTTCAGCCTTTTCTCTAGAAGCTTTTGTTTCTAAGAATTGTACGCTGTCACAAACAACTTCAATGACATAAACTTTTTGCCCTTGTGCATTATCATAATTACGTGAACGTAATCTTCCTTCTACACCAACCAATGATCCTTTTGAACAATACTTTTCCACATTCTCAGCAACTTTATTCCATACAACACATGGAATATAATCCGCTTGAATTCCATCAGCAGATTGGAAGTTACGATTTAAAGCTAAAGTAAATGATGTTACTGCAGCTCCTGTGTTTGTTCTTCTTAATTCTGGATCTTTTGTCATTCTTCCTACAAGTACGACACGATTAAGCATAATTTACGCCTCCTTATTTTCTAATTGTCATATGACGTAACATATTTGCGTTAATACGTGATAAACGTTCAAATTCAGCAATATTTGCTGGTGTAGTAGTTGTATCAACGACTACATAATATCCTTTAGCATAATCATCAATTTCATAAGCTAAATCACGTAATCCCCATTCGTTAACGTTATCAATTGTACCGTTATCCGCACTTAAAACTTTTTTAAATGTTTCGATAAGAGCATTTCTTGCATCATCTTCAACGTTTGGTTTTACAATAAACATAATTTCATATTTGTTCATTTTTGGTCCTCCTCCTATGGTCTAATGGTCTACTCATCTGTAGACAGGCAGTAAATTCTTTTTACATGCTCCAAGATTATAGCATACAGTTTTCAAAAATACAATGAATTTATCAACAAAATTTCATACAAACAGATTATTCTATTTTTCTTTTTTCTATCTTATATCCCTTATTATCAAGATAAAGAATGATATATGACAATTCCATAGAAAATCTTCGTCTTCCACATCCTCCAGGATTCAGATAAACAGTACTATCTTTTAGATAATGAGCATATTGATGTGAATGACCAAAAACATAGAAATCCACATTTTGATGTTCACCTAATTGATGACTCATATAAAAATGATATCCCCCAATATCAAAATATTCTTCTTTATTCAAACCAAGATTATCATTATTTCCTTCTACCACAATAACTTTACAAATTGCTTTTAGTCTTAGTAATATTTCTTCTTTCATAACATCACCAGCATGTAATATATAATCACAATCTTTAAGATTATCAATAACTTCCTCTTTTAATACATCATGCGTATCTGATATAATTCCAATTTTATATTTCATCTTTATCCTCACAACTCCATTTATTTCTCATAGTTTATCATGAAAGGAGAATTTATGAACCAAACCTATAGTTTAAATTCACAAAAGTATTTACAATGTTATAACTCTCTTTTATCTCAAATGATACAAAGCATGACAAGTGCTACATTATTAAGCAGTTTATCCATGACTTTCATTAATCAAATGATTCCCCTCCACTATGCAGCTATTCAAATGTCTAAAAATTTATTACTCTATACAACTAATATTCCCTTACAAAACATTGCTTGCCAAATTATTGAAAATCAAACAAAAAGTATTCAAGATATGATGAACATTTATAACAAATGTTCATGTGAAAACAATCAAACTGACATTAATTCTTATTTAGGTAGCTATGAACAGATTTCTTCAACGATGTTTTCAAGTATGAAAAATGCTGAATCCAACAATGACATCAATATATCCTTTATTCATGAAATGATTCCTCATCATTACGGTGCTATTAAAATGTCTAAAACTCTTCTTCAATATCCTATTTGTGATGAATTGTATTCAATACTTACTACTATTATTTCCCTTCAAGAACAAGATATAAATCAAATGAGCACTCTTCTCAAAAAACTTCATTCGACAAAAAATTAAGTATATCTTAAAACATTATTTTAATTTTATTAATACATTTTAATAAATATATGTCATAATGGTTCTATGCAATGGGGGTTAAAATATGAAAAAGAAAAAAACAAAGAAAATCAGAAAAACAACAATTCTATTTAAAATATGTATCGTTATTGTTATATGTTTAGGTATTGGATATATCGCATTATTCAAACCTACTAATGATATTGAAGAATATAATGTTGATAGTTTATCTATTCAACATAATTTTTTAACTGTTAATCCCTATTCAAGAAGTGGAAAAGCATTAAGTCAAGTCAAAGGAATCGTTGTTCATTATACTGCTAATCCTGGATCAACCGCCATTAATAATAGAGACTATTTTGAAAAACTAAAAACAACAAAAACAACAAAAGCATCAAGTCATTTCATTGTTGGTTTAAAAGGAGAAGTTATTCAATGTATTCCTTTAAATGAAATATCTTATGCTTCTAACAATCGTAATAAAGATACAATTTCTATTGAAACATGCCATCCAGACAAAACTGGAAAATTTAACAAAGAAACATATCAATCATTACAAACCCTTGTAAGAGAACTTATGAAAACATATAAACTTGATAAAGAAGATGTTATTAGACATTATGATGTTACTGGGAAAGAATGTCCTAAGTATTTCGTAGATAATCCAAGTGAATGGAAGAAATTCCTTAATTCATTATAGAAAAAAGAGATGACGAATCATCTCTTTTTAAACATCTGCTTATTTCTCGACACCTATATATAGGCGAAATAAGCTTCATGTCGGCTCCTACACATCATAACAGAATCAATTCATTTGTCAATATAATTATAATGAGAACTTATGAATTTTACCTTTACTTCCAACATCAATAGAAATACCATGACCAAAGAAAGAACTATCATATTCATTTTTATATCCCATATAAAACCATTCACCATCATTATTTTCTCGTGGTTCATAGCCAAATCTAAAAATTTCAGCTTGATATAGACACATACGATCATTATAAGTAGCTCCTATATCATCCTTAGAAAAGTATTCAAATTTAGTTCTCACATAAACTCTATCAGACGTTGTTTGACTATCACGAAAAATAATCTGATTAGTATCTTGATCTTTTGATACAATATCATACTCTTGAATAATATCTAATTTATGATAATCATAATGATGAGCAAAATACTTTAAATCTCGGTTTAATTTCTTAATCCTCTTATCACCTTTTTCATGATAAGCTATTAACATTTCTTTGATTTCATCACATGTATAAAATGTTTTTTTCTTTCTTTTAAAAAACATGAGACTTCCCCTTTACTTTAACTATATGGATGAACTTTCAGTAGTTCATCCATTTCTTTTTTAGTAGCATCCCTTTCTAAAGACGTATAATCAAATAAACTATATCCATCGTATCCATGTAATGATAAGATTTGAACTTGCTCTGATATATTCGAAGAAGAACGACTCCATCCTTGATCTAAGTTTAAGTTCTCTCCTGATTGATAAATTGCTAATCCTGCATATAAAGAAATATCTTTTCTTCTTTTTAAACTTGAAAAGATTTTAATTCTATCAGTAAACATTGTTGTTTTCCCATCTTCTCCATATTGATCAGTCCAATAAATTTGTGGAAGTAAATAATCAATATATCCTTCTTCTTTTAACCATGTATCAACATCAGCACCTTCAGCCATACAATTCTCATAATTACCTTGAGGACTAATGCCAAACTGTACCCCTTTATTTATCTTTTTAATACTTTGATAAACATCAGCAATCAGCATATTCACATTATCAAATCTTTGATTTTGAGTAGTTTCTCCATGGGTTCCAGGAACATAAAAATAATCATCAAAATGAATTGCATCAACTTCATAGTTTTTTACAATCTCTTCAACACCTTGTACAATATAATTTCTTACTTCCTTACTTTCTGGATTAAAAATATATTTATATTCTCCATAATTAATAACTTTACTTTCATCTTCTAACCATTTCTTTTGAGGAGATTTCTTTTGAAATTGTTCATATGATTTTTGATTTAAAGATATTCTATAGGGATTAATCCATGCTTCAAAGTTAAGTCCATTTTGATGTGCTATCTCAATCATTGTTGATAAAGGATCAAAAGAGAGTTTATCTTTTTTTGTAATATATTGAGATACTGGGAATAACTTTGATTCATACATTGCATCAGCAAATGCTCTGACATGAACAATCACAGTATTATTTTTATATTGACTAATTAAGCTAATCGCTTGATTAAAATCTTTTGAAAAAGCTTCCTTTGATTCATATGAGAACTTTGATAAGTTATCATACGATATCCACACTGCCCTTTTATCTAAAGAGGATAATGAACATGGTGGTTTAGGAAACACAAAATAAATAATAAGACTTATACAAGCAAGTCCTATTATCACCAAGAAACCATAAGTTTTTTTCTTCACATCATCACCTCTTTAATACATATTCCTTAACACTTATATTAAGTCCTCTTGCGTAGTTATTTTCTTATTTTCATAATCTCCTACTACAACATAAACCTTTTCATCTGTAAACGCTTCTACCATTTGTGCATCATCAGTTGCTTGAAAACCTTCTTCTATACCTTTCTTATAAGCTTCCTTAATAATATCCAAATGAAATGCTTGAGGTGTTTGGGCTTGCATTAAAGATGCTCTCTTTAACGTTTTAACAACCACTCCATCAACAACTTCTTTAATCGTATCTTTAACAGGAACCATCAATAAACACGCTCTATGACATTGCAATGACTCTAACAAAGCATCTATATATTGTTTCTTTAAATAAGGTCTTGCCCCATCATGAATCAATACATACTCATATCTCACATTCATCAGTCCCTTATAAACACTATCCTGCCTTTCTTTACCCCCATCAACAAATTCAATACGAGAATCAAAAGACAATTCCTTAAAAGTATTTCTTTCAAACGCCTGTGTAACAACAATAATTTGACCACATTGTGCATCACTCAAAAAACAATCTATAGTCATTTCATAAACCGTTTTCTCATTCACCTTATAAAGCATTTTATTATAATCTAGACCTGTCCTTGTCCCTTTACCAGCACACAATACAATTACACTATACATAGTCCAACCACCCTTTTTACCTTATTATACAATCACATTCCTTAAAAAGATAGCCAAAACAATTATTATTTTGTTAATCATAATAGACTTAAATTACACTTTCCAAGTTAAGACTAAATCAGTTTTTTATACGAAAACAAGACAATCAAACCACAAAGAATCAAAGGACTAATAAAGATGAGTAATACCATTAAAACAAAATTAAAACTTATTAACCTACAAACATATAAAGATTGTAAAATGTTTCCAATATAAATCAAACATACAAACATTAATATACAAAAGAAAATAACAACTTCTTTTTTAATAATTGAACGAAGTAATCTTTGTTCATAACCAATACGAGAAAGCGTTAAAAAAACATTCTTTCTCCCTAATACTTCTACCAAAAGCCTAAAGACAACCGTTAATGATAATAAACAATGAATAACTAAAAATGATACAAAACACAAAACAACTTCCATTGAATCATCTAAATGAGAAACCATTAAAGCTATTAGAAGAATTGTACTTATTACAAACATTATCAAATTCTTCTTCATCAACACAAAATCTCTTCTCATAAAACCTATATATACAACTTTTTCTTGATTATCTATATGTTTTATAACCAAACGATTGAGATATGGCATAAAAATTTCATTCCACGCTCCATACAAGCCAATCATACCAAATACTGAAAGAACAATTATAGAACTTGGTTCATGTCCATAGACATAAAATAACGGAATAGGTAAAACAAACATAAGTAAATATATATATTTTGTCCCTTTTAGTTTTAAACGTAATGGTGATCCTAAACGAATTTCTTCTACCGTAATATCATTTGTTAGTAAACTCTTTACAGAACTACGATAAGCATAACCTACATTTAACAACATACACCACAAAACCACAAACGCTAAAATAATGATAGTAACATAAACACCCTCTTGAGTAATCCCTAATATTGTATTAATTCCAAACATACCAAGAATATAAGTATTAAGAAAAGTCATAGTTGCTAAAGCAAGTAAGACACCAAGCGGAACTGCACACATAAAAATAAACAAAGTTGATGACAGAAGATAGTTTGTTATTTGTAAAAAAGTTGCTCCACAAACCAAACGAATTGCCATCTGTTTAGACTTTTTCTTTACATAAAAATCATTAGCAAAGAAAATAACAATAATACATATAACCATTACAAACACACTTAAATAAGTCACAAGATTATTTTGACTATTAATAAAAGTCATTCCAACCATTTCTGAACAAGCAATATTAAAGAAAATGAAAATAAACATAGTTGTTAAAACAAACGTCACGCCATAAAATAAAGCTCTTGAGTAATTTTCTCGTATCCCACTCCATGCAAGTTTAAACATCATCTTTACCAAATAGCTTTCTTGATTCTAAAGAATTTATATCGACAATTCTTTGAAAGTATTCATCTTGAGATAACCCTTCACGTGACACTGTTTCCTCAATTTTCCCATCTTTTATATAAATCAATCTTGATGAATAGGAAGCAATCATTGGATCATGAGAAACCATAATAATGGTTGCATTTTCTTGTTCATTTAACTTTTTAAAAGTCATTAAGAGTTCGTGTGAATTCACACTATCAAGATTTCCTGTTGGTTCATCAGCAATAATAATTTTAGGATTAGCAATTAATGCTCGACAAATTGCTGCTCTTTGCTTTTGTCCACCAGAACATTCATGGGGATACTTATTTAACAAATGATCAATTCCCATTTTTAATGCTATAGATTGAACTCTTTCTTGAATATCTTTTTTTAAGACTTTTGCAAGCGATAATGGCATCGCAATATTCTCAAATAAAGTATGTGTATCAAGTAGATTAAAATCTTGAAAAACAAAACCTAAATTTTGATAACGAAAACGTCCAATTTCTTGAGCAGACATTTCCCTAAGATTAACTCCTTGTATACGAACACTTCCTTTTGTTGGCATATCAATTGTTGAAATATTATTAATAAATGTAGATTTCCCACTTCCACTTGGACCCATAACACAAATAAATTCATTTGGTTTGACACAAAAATCAATATTGTGTAAAGCTTCAAATTCATTTTCAGTATCCATTCCATACACTTTTGTTATCTTTTTTGCTTCTAAAACATACTCATTCATCACAAAACCTCCGTTTCATTTTTGTTGTTATTATATCACAATTATGTAACACATCTTCATTTTATCACCACCGTTTCATTTTTGCAACAACGACATTGCAAAAAAGTAAATAATAGCATATAATATTTACAGGTGAGAATATGAGCTTAGAACAATATATAAAAACAATTAGAAAACAAAACAAACTCTCTATGCGTGAGTTTGCAAAAGAACTTGGAACTTCAGCAGCCACAATTGTGAGAATTGAGAATGCTATAACAGTAACGCCAAGTAAGAATTTAATAATGAAATTATCTCATTACTTAAATAAGAGTGAAGTTGAAATTTTACAAGATATTCAACGTACATCTCATTTTGAAAACAAAGCATCTGTGATATATGGGAATCATTTATATATGCAAGGGTGGTTTGTCCAAACATTATATACACACATAAATCCTGATGGAGAAAAATTTCAATTTGCTTTTAAAGCCATCAAAAAAAGAGAACCACAAAACATTATGATCGCAGATCAAATTGATTCTCTTAATAAAAATGATAATGATATATATGATGCACTTGCAAAGTCAATCTTTAAAATCATGAGACTTCAAGATATAACTGTCAAATGTTATTCAATTATCTTTCCAGAACAACAAAAAGATATCTATCTCAAGATATCTTCTTTACAACTTCATCAAACTCCTTTTAAAATACATCTTGTATTAATTGATATACAACATTTTGAAGTTATTGATGAATGTTATTTATTGAATGTTTGAAACAAGATATTTCTTCATTTTCGAAAGAAGATATCTTGCTCCTAAAGAATTATTATAATCTAATAAAATATCATTTAGCATTGCGTCAGATAATTCTACAGGACTATTCTTTTTCAATATTGCTTTTAAATCTTTCCTTTTTAAAATTTGATAAGGAACAATTTCATCAATACGATTCATAAATTCTTGTGAAAAAACATCTTTAAGACTTTCTTGTGAGAAAGTCTTCTTTTTAAATCCAACACTTGGTTGATTATGTGAAAAGACATTAGAGGTCATAATAATCAATGTATCCTTAAATACTATTTTATGATGATGATTATCTTTTAAAATTCCTTCATCAAAAACTTGTAGAAATAAGTTCATCACTGAAGGATGAGCTTTTTCTATTTCATCCAACAATAAAACTGTATTTGGTTTTAAAATGATTTCATGCAAAACAGATGAATGATCATCATATCCTACATATCCAGGTGGTGATCCAATAATCTTAGAAACACTACTTGCTTCACTATATTCTGACATATCTAATTTAACAAAGTTTCGTTTAAGGACTTTTGCTAGTGATTTAGCAGTTTGCGTTTTTCCTATGCCACTACCTCCTACCAACAAGTATATACCGCTTGGTTTTTGAGGATGAGGATATTGAAATAATGATTCTAAAGATTCAACAATAGTATGAATAGCTTTATCTTGTCCTATAATTTCTTTTTTCATTTGTTCTTCTATATTTTGATAAGAAATAGACTTATTTAAAGTCATCCCCGTTATTTCTTCTATAACTTTTTCTATATGTTTTTTCTGTAAATCTTTATCATCCATAAAGATTGCTTTTACGCATGATAAATCCAATACATCTAAGGCTTTATCCGGAAAAACTCTCTGTATCAAATATTGTTCACATAACATAATAACATCATTAATTGATTCATCTGATACAGTTAAATGATGATAATCTTCATACTGTTTCTTTAAACCTTGTAATATCTTTTTGGTTTCTTCCTTCGTATTTTCATTTAACTTAATAACTGCAAATCTTCGATTCATGGCTTGATCTTTTTCAAAATACTTATAATATTCTTCAATTGTTGTTGCTCCAATAATCGTTAAATCTTTTCGTGCTAGAAAGGGCTTTAAAATATTAGAAGCATCAATTGCCCCTTCTGCTCCACCTGCACCAATTAAATTATGAATTTCATCAATAAACAATATTGCATCCTTAGCCGCAATAACCTTATCAATAATCTTCTTAAATTTTTCTTCAAATTCACCACGATATTTCGTTCCAGCAACAATCCCAGATAAATTTAATTCATAAACAACCTTTTTCTTTAATGCTTCTGGAACTTCATGACTGGTAATCTTCATAGCTAACTTTTCAACCAAAGCAGTCTTTCCTACACCTGCTTTTCCAATTAATAAAGCATTATTTTTTTCTTTTTTACAAAGAGTTAAAAAAAGTTGTTCTAATTCTTGATCTCTTCCAATCATTAATCTTTCTTGTTTTGTAACCAATTGATTGACATTTGTTAATTCATGAATCAGATCAAGTTCATGTAATAAAGATCGTTCTTCACTTAATTCTTTTTTAACTTCATCAAAAGGAATATGATACTTATTTAATAATTCAACAGCAACGCTTTCCTTTTGCATTAATAAAGAGATTGCTAATGTATTCAATGAAACTTTTCCTTCTTTTTTAGCTTCACTCATATTCATAGCATCCTCTAATATCTTTTTAACAACTTCGCTATACTCCATATAAAAAGGTTGAATATCTTTTTCTCCAAACAACCTTATAACATCCTCATATATCATTTCATCACTAACATGATACGTTTTTAATATCTTTGAAAAAGGACAATCTTTCATTTTCAGTAGAGATAAAAGAAGATGTTCACTTCCTACACTACTATGACCTAAATCAAAGGCTATACTTTCAGCAATAACAATTGCTTTTTGGGCTTTTTCATGAAACTGTGTGAGCATACTACACCTCTTTTCCTTTCTATCATATGAACTCTATTTGAAATTATTAACCGTTTCCTAATATTTAATCAATTTCATAAGTGTTTATATGAATTTATCAGTTTTCATAATTCTTATTCCTAAACATTTCTTTTATGACTCGACTTTATACCAAGAATGTATTATCAATTGAATAGCTATTCACTGAAGCTTTCTGCACAAATCATAAAATAGAACATAAATCAATTTATACAAAAACCCTATAGATAACAAAACGTTTTGTGTCTATAGGGTTTATTTATATTTTATTCAGTTGGTTTTACTTTTTCTCTTAATCTTGCATATAAAACATTACGATCATCACTGTTTGTAGTATAACAAGTACTTAACATTATTAATGGTTTTTCTTCTTCAGAAACCTCAGTTCTAACAGATGCACCTTTTAATGAATCTTTAATATACTTAGCATATTCTATTGCTGTAGAGTATAGTTCACTATAAGCATCTATAATATCTGATGCATAAGCATCATAAACATTAATAGATCCATCAGGCAAATAAATATAGACCGTTTGATGAGCTTTGAAATAATCATCTTTTGTATAATAACGAAGATCATGGAAACGTGATCCATTTTTCATATTATGTCCATATATGATTGTATTTCCATCTTCAAAAGTTTTCTCATTTCTTTCATCTACAAATATCGAACCTGCTGAATTGCTTTTCTTATAGATATCAGTTCTAATATAAGTATCATTATCTTTTCCTTTTAAGATAGGTTCATCTATCTTTGTATCAGGAATATATAACCAACCAATAACATCTTGATTTGTTTTTTGTAATTTACCAAAATCAACAACTCTATGCAAAGGATCATTATCCTCTTTTGTTGTTGTAATGACTTCCTGAGTTAACTCTTCAGTTTCTTTTTCTATCATATAATAATTATAAAATATTGATCCAAGTTGAAAAGCAGAATAAAGAAATACACATATACTTATAAAAAGGATAACTTTTCTAATTTTTTCTTTCATTACACATTAAACTTAAAGAACATGATATCGCCATCATTTCCTACATATTGTTTTCCTTCTTGACGTATTTTCCCTGCTTCTTTTAACGCAAGTTCACTACCACATGCCATTAAATCATCATAACTATATGTTTCTGCTTTAATAAATCCTTTTTGGAAATCTGAATGAATAACTCCAGCCATTTCAGGAGCAAGCATTCCCTTTTTAAATGTCCATGCTCTTACTTCATCAACACCAACTGTAAAGAAAGTATTTAAACCAAGCAAAGCATAAGCTTCTTTAATCAACTTATCAAGACCACTTTCATCAATACCTAAATCTTGCATAAATAAATCTTTTTCTTCTTTTTCTAATCCTACTAATTCACTTTCAATTTTTGCACAGATTGGAACAACATCACAACCTTCTTCTTTTGCATATTCTTTTAATTGAATATAATAAGGATTACTATCAGGATTTTCTAAATCTTCTTCACCTAAATTAGCCACATAAATTAATGGTTTCATAGTTAATAAAGAGAAATGTTTAATCACTGCATACTCTTCTTTAGAACAATCATAAACTCTTGCAGGTTTACCTGCTTCAAGTAATTCTTTAATTGGTGATAAAACTTCTAATTCCATTTTAGATTCCTTATCCCCAGATTTTGCTTTCTTTTCAACCTTAGAAATTCTTTTTTCTACAGTTTCAAGATCAGCAAAAATCAATTCTAAATTAATTGTTTCAACATCTCTAATAGGATCAACTTCTCCATCAACATGTGTAATATCTTTATCTCTAAAACAACGAACAACCTCACAAATTGCATCTGTTTCTCTAATGTTCGCTAAAAACTTATTACCTAATCCTTCACCTTTAGAAGCACCTTTTACCAAACCTGCAATATCAGTAAATTCAAAAGTTGTTGGAACTGTCTTCTTCGGTTTACAAATCTTTGTTAGTTCATCTAAACGATGATCTGGAACTTCTACAACCCCGACATTAGGATCAATTGTTGCAAATGGATAATTTGCAGCTTCTACTTGTGCATTTGTAATTGCATTGAATAGAGTTGATTTCCCAACGTTAGGTAGTCCCACAATACCAGCTGTTAATGCCATATCATATCACTCCTTAACTTCCTATTCATTTTAACGAAAAAGACCGTAAAATGCAAATGATTTCTCTTTGTCTTTGTATAGCAATTTTGATATAATGAAAAAAGAAGGTGATAAATTGGAAAAATTCTATCAAACAATATTAACATATATTAGAAAAAGACCATTATTAGAGAAAATATTGTTATGGGTTGTGAAATATTCACCTTATATAACAATGGCTATCTATCCATGTATTATCATCTATTTATTGATTATACAAAGTCCTCTTTTAATAAAGGTTTTATATAAACCACTAGGGGCTTTTTTAGTTGTTACTATTATCCGTAAACTTGTCAATCGACCTAGACCTTATGAAACATTAAATATCGAACCATTAGTCTCACACAAAAAGGGTGAGTCATTTCCTAGTCGTCATGCAGTGAGTAGTGTTATTATTGGACTTGTTTGTTTTTATGTAAGTCCTATTCTAGGTATATTTGGAGTGATAGTTGCAACTATTGTTTGTCTATCAAGAATTATTGCTGGAGTTCATTATATAAGCGATGTATTGACTGCAATAGCCATTGCAGTACTCTTTTATATGATTTAATTCAAAAATTTTAACTATTTGATTGACAATACAATTATTTATATTATACTGTACTTAAAATATTTTAAGTAAATGGAGGATTCAAATGTTAAGCAAAGAATTTCAATTGGTTTATAATATCTTTAAAAAGAACTTTTATGCATCTATGTGTGCAAACTCAAAACAATTAACTATGCAAGAAGCTTTTAGCTTAGATATTATATATATGTTAGATCAACCAACAATTCTAGAATATGCAAATTATATGGGAATATCTCAACCTAATGCTACGTATAAAATTAATCAACTGATTGATAAAGGTTTTTTAACAAAAGAAGTATGTTCTGAAGATAAAAGAGCTTATCGTTTAAAGATTACAAAGAAATTTTTACAATGTTATCGTGATAACGATCGATATATTGAGAAAGTTTTAGGTAATATTGAAGATACTTTTAAGAAAGAAGAAGTTGATCTTTTGATTAAAATGTTAACAACTGTTAAACACGACATGGAAAAAGGAGATACACATGATTAGAATAATAACAGATTCTACTGCTGATATCGGATTAGCACAAGCTAAAGAATTAGATATTAGTATTGTTCCTTTAAAGGTTATTATAGATAAAAAAACATATAATGATAGAGTTGATCTTCAACCAGAACAGTTCTATCAATTATTACAAGAAACTGATACTTTACCAACAACATCACAACCTTCACCTCAAGAGTTTTTAACTTTTTATGAAGAAGCGAAAGCAAAAGGCGATAGCGTTGTTGTTATGACATTATCAAGTCATATTAGTGGAACTTATCAAAGTGCTATGATTGCTAAAGATTTATCTGAATATGATAATATTTATGTTATTGATAGTTTAAATGCAACACAAGGATTAAGATTACTTGTTGAAAAAGCTATTCAATTGAGAAATGATGGAAAAACAGCAAGTGAAATGTTTGATATTTTGGATATCTATAAACATAGAATATGTATTTTTGCTTTGGTTGATACATTGGAGTATTTCTATAAAGGTGGAAGATTATCTAAGGCAAGTGCTATTGCTGGAACAATGTTAAAATTAAAGCCTATTGTTGGTTTAAAAGAAGGAAATCTTGAACTTATTTCTAAGGCTCGTGGTACTCAAAAAGCAACATTAAAGATTATTGATATTGTTAAAGAAACTGGCGAGATTGACCTTAACGAACCTGTATGTATTGGTTATACTGGTGATAATGTAGGGATTGATAAATTTGAGAATACATTAAGAGAAGCTTTAGGATTTAATGATGTTCTTTATGGTTTTGTTGGTCCTGTTATTGGAACGCATGCTGGTCCTGGCGGAAGAGTTATTGCATTTGTAAAAAAATAATTAAACATAAAAAAACTGTGTAGTGAAAATACGATTCCAGTCGGACGTTTCATTACACTTTTTTATTTCTATAAATTGTTTTTTAATTAAAAATGGATAGCTCAGGCTATCCATTAATATTTTGCGTTAAGATATCTTTCTATAACACTAATCATTCTCATCAAAGCATAGTATTCATCACAACCCATACTAACAACTGTCATTTCACCAATAAAAGGTTGTTGAAAAAAAATGGCACAATTTTTCATGCTTTTTAGATTCACAAATTGTTCGTTATATGAAATAAAGGTACTTGCTTCAAAACAAGCAGCTTCATTTATTATAGCATGAATAATTGTAATATCTAATCCATGTTGATGATGAACTGAAATTGTTTTTTCCATTCTTTTTACCTCCTATTAAAAGTGATTACATGTTAAATATATCATTTGAAAAATGTATTCACAACTTTAATGAATGATAGGTGGCACATATTATTGATTGGCTTTTTTACGTCCTATAGACAAGCTTAATCCCCCAATCAATAATATAATAATTAAAAAGATAAAGACAAATTGATAACTCTTAAACATATCATAAATAAAACCATAGGCAGGTACTAATACAATAGACGCTAATGGTGAACCTATCATAACAAGTGAAAAGATTTTTTCATAATCTTTCATACCAAAAAATGAAGTTGTGAGGATTGGTGCAACAATACCTATCGATGACATAGCTAAACCATGTAAAAAGGTTGCTGAGGCAAAGATAAAATAATATTGTGATCCAAACATATATAACAAAATAGATATAATCCCTATTACAATAACAGTATATGTTGTTTTCATAATGCCTATTTTATCACTTGCAAAACCGATTAATAAAGATCCAATTGCTGAACCAATCATTGATAATGATAAAGCTGTTCCAATTGTTGAAAGTGAATAACCAACATTTAATCCAAATGTTGTTATATGTTGTTGAAATACAGAAAATCCAGTAATAGCTATCATAAATAATAGTAACATATAAAATGCTGTTGATTTTCTAGCAACCATAACATCTACACCACTAACTTCTTTAGATTCGTTATCTTGTGATGCCATATCAAAACCATAAGCCTTGATTTTCTTTTCTTCAGGTCTACTCTTTAGAAACAATCCAATTACTGCAACAATTCCTAAAGCTCCAACTCCAAAAATAATATAAGTAAAACGCCAACCATTATTAGCAATCATTTGACTTAGTAAAGGTTGAAAGATTGCACCCAATCCTCCTGTAATAGCCATCATCAATCCCATAGCAAGTCCACGCTTAGCCACAAACCAACGATTAATCAAAACTGGACCTAAGAGATTCACAAGCAAAACTGCTCCCATAGCTAAAGGAATAGCCATTATATACCATCCCCATATCGATTTCATAAAACCTAATACAACAAATCCTCCTGCCTGTAATACAATCCCTAGCAAAACAACAAATTTAATCGAATATTTATTCAAAATATGACCTGCAATTGGTAACCAAAAAAGAGTAACAATTGAAGATATACTTAAATATAAAGACAATTGACCAATTCCTACACCCAAATCACTAGAAACAGGAGAAAGAAACAATCCTGAAGAACCATTCAACGCTGGTCCAGCAACACCTCTTATCAAAGAAACTGCAACTAAGATTATCCAAGCATAATGAAAAGTCTTCTTATTCACGAGAATGACCCACTTTTATAACTGCTGGTGGTGCCCAATTCCCTATAACAGCATCCTGACTTGGTCCATACAACCTTAACGTCATATAAAACTTACCTAAAGGTGCTGGTAACCAATTAGATAATTCATATTCATGAGTAGGTTTTTGATTTTGTATATAGAGAATTAAACTGCCATCTTTTTCATAATGAATATTTGCTGTTCTATCACCAATTGAATAACGATTAATTTCATTCTGAGAAAGAAATCCATTTTCAAAGATATACATTGTTAAAGACCAAAACTGACTCACTGGTGGCATATCTCCATTTGAAAAAGTCAAACGATAAGAATTATGCCCATCTAACAAATTTCCTTCACTATCTTGAAAAGTACTAGGATATAACGATTCTTCAGGTTGATTAGCTAAAGCACCCTTATACCAAACAACTGCTCTTTGAAAATAATCATTTCCATAATTTCCTATCCCTTCTCTTGCAATTCTCCAATAATTCACTTCTTCCCCAAACTCTTTTCCGCTTTCATCAATTAACTTTAACACTTCATCACATTCTTTATCATCAATATGATCTAAAGACATCGATAATATATCTTGAACTATTTCTTGTTCTTGAGGTAATGTTGGTGTTAATCGTAATATCGCTTGTAATGTTTCAAAGAATTCCTTGTAATTATTATTTCTATATACTGGCAATGTATCTAAAGACTGCTTTGACATTGGAATAATAGCAATTTGTTTTTGAAGTATCTCAACATTCTTAATATCCTCTTGATTTTGAATAAGGATTCTTAGAAAAGCTAACACAAATACAGTTTGACTATAAACAATGTGTGTTCCTTCAGGAATATCACCTTTCCATAATGGACCCACAATAACAAATCTTTGCTTTCTTGTTCCAGTCGTTCTCTTTCCTACATTTTCAATTGTTTCACTAAACATATCTAACAATTGAATTGAATAAAATCTATCAAACGTATCAGGTACTTCAATAACAACTGGTGCACCTCTTAAATCCAACCACGCTCTTGAATATGTTGTATCATTATTTGGAGCAGGTACAAAGGTTGTTTCAGGTGTTGATAAACCTGCAGTATGAGTAAATTCATTAATATTTAATTGTTTTTCTAATACTTGTTCACTTAACAATTCATACATTCCTACAATTGGATAACCATATATAAATGCTTGTTTTATATCTTTCACTATAAATATCTCCTTTTATTTTGATAACTATAGTATTATCTCTCTTTCCATAAATAAAACATCAAAATACTCATATTAAAAATTTCCATTTCTTTAGTAAATCATTGTCCATACTTTCACTTTCATTTAATTGTATATCTCTATAAATTTACAATACCCTTGTTTGATATAAGGCCAACATTTATTCGTACCTTTATAAGTAAATGTTGCAAACTTGAAAAAAAGAATTTATACTGTTATTAATTCAATATTTATAAACATTCGTAAATAAAAGAGAGAAGTCCATAGCAAGGAAGTTGACTCCTCTTTAGGAAATTATTAGATAAAATCGAGCACTTAAAAGATAATCCAAAACCATTAGCACCACATGAAAGACGAAGATAATATATGAAAAACGTTTGCTTTTAAAGTAGCTGATGATAATCAACAGCTTAATATCGTGGTTTTGACTCAACTGGTGGTATCATATCTATTGTGGTTAGAAACATCAAAAGGAAAAACGCAAATATTGGTTTCGTTGTTCTATTCAGTTTAACAACAATTTTTGGATTTGTTATGGCCGGAAGATAAGCATCATTAAATATGTAAAGGTTTTTATATAAATTAATTGGGAGCTAGATATTAATGAATAAATATTATACATTTAAACGTGGCACTGTTGTAATGGTTGACTTCTCTCCTCAGGTTGGGAGTGAGATCAAAGGTAAGCATTTTGCTATTGTTCTTACAAAAAAAGATAGAAATACAAATGAGTTACTAACCGTAATACCTTTAACATCAAAGTATCATATATATCACATTGATTTTGGAAACGAAATTTATGATAGCATATATAAAAAACTCATGTTATCAGTAGAAGAAGTTGTAAAAGCTTATTGTAATTTAGATGATGATAACAAAGAAAAAAAGAATGAATTAACGCTTCAACTTGAAATGTGCAATCAAATCAGTGATAGATATAAATTATTGAAAGAGCAGACATATGGCAAGCCACACCAGATAACAACAATTAGCAAGATAAGAATAGTAAAACCTATAAATCGTATTGATCCTATAAGAAAATTACAAGTTTCAAATGAAGTAATGAATAAGATTGATGAATCCATTATAGCTTTATTCACAAAATGATGTATATTTTTTAAAATATTGACATAGACTAAGTTAGGTGCTAATATATAATTGAATTATGGCTACACGCCCTTGAAATTCAATATTATGGCCTTAGCGCCCTTGAACCCTTGTCATTATTGGCAAGGGTTTTTACTTTAAAACAAAAAAATTCTTATACTAACAATATGATTAATAAGTGATAATCTCAGATCACTGAAAAATAGAATTGTTCAAAAACCAAATCAAATTTATAGAATTGATTTAGCAAAGTAAAAAAGTGATGCTATAATTTATCCTGATTATATCATCACTTTTATAAATCTCTTATATACCATTTATCACATGCATAATGTGGTCCTTTTATTAAAGGTTGATCTAATAACACAAATCCATTTTTTATATAAAAACGATTTGCTGCAACCATATGTTCAAAAGTATCCAAATAACATTGCTTATAATATTTTCTAGCAAACTCTAAAGACATATCTAATAATTCTTGAGCAATTCCACTACCTCTTGTTTCTTTATAAGCATACATCTTTTGAAGTTCACAAATATCAGGATATCCCTCAATTTGACCAATTCCACAACCAGCAACAATCTTTCCATTATCTTCAACAACCAAATACAAACTCTTCTCATCTTGATAAAACTCATAAAAATGACTTAAATCATCTTCCCATGCACAACCAGCTTGATTTGCATTAAATTCAATTAAACAAGTTCTAATCAGTTGCTCAACTTGCTCATTATCCTTCTTTTCAATCTTCCTGATTTGCATGCTCAACAACCTTCTTTAAACGCTTTTCAAAATCCCTACGTGTAAACATAATAATTGCTCCACATCCTAAGCATTTAATCTTAATATCAGCACCCATTCTTACAATTTGCCATTGTGTAGACTTCTTACAAGGATGTTGTTTTTTCATTTCCACAACATCATTTAAATTATATTCCATATTTATCCCTCTCTTTGAGTATATGCTTGTAATGTATTCTCCAACAACATAGCGATAGTCATTGGTCCAACTCCACCTGGAACTGGTGTAATATATGAAACAAGATCTTTCACATCATCAAAATCAACATCACCACATAATTTATTATTCTCATCTCTATTAATTCCAACATCTAAAACAACTGCACCTTCTTTAATATAATCTGAATTAAAGAATTTAGCCTTTCCAATAGCTGCAATCAAAACATCAGCACGCTTACATACTTCTTTTAAATCTTTTGTTCTAGAATGTGCAATTGTAACAGTCGCATGTTTTTGTAAACACAACAAAGAAATAGGTTTTCCAACAATATTACTTCTTCCTACCACAACAACTTCTTTACCTGTTAAATCATAATCAATTTCATCAAGTAAAACCATCATCCCTTTAGGAGTACAAGGAACTAATCCATCTTGTCCTAACATTAATTTTGCAACATTGTTAGGATGAAATCCATCAACATCTTTTTCAGGTAAGATCAAGTCTAATATCTTATTTTCATCAATATGTTTAGGCAATGGTAGTTGTACTAAAATACCATCAACAGAATCATCATTATTCAATTGAGTAACAATATCAATTAATACTTCTTCTTTAATTGATTCTTCTAAACAAATCATTTCTGATAACATACCTACATAGGCACATCCTCTTTCTTTATTTCTAACATATGTTTGACTTGCTTGATTATCTCCAACTAAGACAACCACTAACTTAGGAATTCTTTTCCCTGCTTGACTTAAACACTCTATTTTATCTTTTAATTCTTCTTTTCTCTTTAATGAAATCACTTTACCATCTATAATCATCAAACCACTCCCCTTTTTATGACCTTATTATAATAGAAAACAAATATCTTGTAAACTAAACAAAAAGAACCTTTTGGTTCTATTTGATTTCATAACTTAAAATTGTACCATCCATTGCAACTTCATACTCATATTTCTTTTCTTGAGTTTGAAATTCTATATCATAAACCTTCACTCCATCATCAACCTCATCTTTTGTTTTTGTAAATGATGTATTTTGATTTTCCATTTTAGAATGCTTTAAAACAATTGTTTTCGCTTCATCTAAAGTGATTGTTTTAGTAACAGTAGGATTTGTTTTAAACTTTAAATGATAACTTATAACAATACCTTGATCATTAATTTCATATTCATAGCTTTTATCCTTAGTCGTAAAATCTATTTCATATGTCTTTATGTTATTTTCTAACTCTTCTTTTGTTTGTGTAAAAGTTACATCAGTTTCTTTTAAAGAAGCATCTGTTAATGCTATTTCCTTCGCTTTTTGTAATGTTAAAGAAGTTGTAGAAGCTGGTGCTTGATTCATTGTTTCATGATCATAATTCAATATTTTACCAGTAACAGCATCAATCTCATATTCATATCTTGTATTTCCAGAAGTAAATTCAAAATCATATTTATTGTATTCTGTTTCTTCTTCAGTAAATTTTACTTCACCCATTTCTAAATTAGCATGTTTTAAAGCGACATCTTTTGCTTCTTCAACAGTAATTTTAGCTTTCTCTTCTTTTGCGTTATTATTACCACAAGCAACCATTGTCATTGCTAAACATATAAGTAATAAACCTTTTATTCTCTTCATATTATCATCTCCTATCTTCATTATGCCCTAATCTGACAAAACAATCAAAAAAAGTGCATATTTTGACAAAAAAAGAAGAGCAAATCACTCTTCTTCATTTTTTTATTTTTCTGTTTCAATAGTTTTTCTTTCATAAACTTTAAAGAATGGATAATAAACAGCCATTGATAATAACACCAATACAAACATAAAGATAACATTTCTTATATCTAACGCTGATAAGAATGCTTGTGCCATAAATGGTGTGAATGATGGATCAACAATATATCCTAATCCTACCCAACCAAGTGCTTGAACTAAATGTCCTAATCCAATTGTAATACAAGGCATTAAGATAAATGGTATTGCTAGTACTGGATTTAAGACAATAGGTCCTCCAAAGATAACTGGTTCATTAATATTACATATTCCTGGTACCACACTTAAACGACCAATTGTTTTAATATGTTGTGATTTAGACATACACATTAAGATAACCAATCCTAACGTATTTCCAGCACCACCCATAATTGCATATCTAAACATTTGTAAATTCATGATATGAGTTGGATCAGATCCTGCTTGTACTAAATCTCCATTTAATCCTGTATTTGCTATACCAGCTGCAAATACAATTGGAAAAATAATTGATGTTCCATTAATCCCAAATAACCATAAGATATTTGAAAAAGCAAAGATTGCCATGTAAACCCAAATATTATCTACACCTGCAATAGCTGGTGTTAAGAATGACATAATTAATTGCGGTAATGCTTTTCCTGTTGTTGCTACAACAATAATATTTAAACCATAAATAACAACAATATTAAAGAATAAAGGTAATAAAGAATTAACAAAGTCTGTAACTGCACTAGGTACACTATCAGGGAACTTAATCACAAATTTATGTGAAATTAATCGTGAAATTTCAACTGATAATAAACTAATAACTAATGCTACAAATAAACCATCACTCCCTAAATATCCCATTGATAAAGTTCCATCTTTAATTGGAGCACTTACCATTAAGAAACAACACATTGAGATAATTCCATAAATAGATGCTTTCATATTGTAACTAGCTGCTAAGCAATATGCTACACCAAATGAAGTAATCATTCCCATAAGTCCCATTGTTAAATTATATGGAACAGTAAGAACATCATAGTTTGCTACAGCAAATAATTTCCATTCAATTAACATCTTTAAAAAGATATTACCTGTATTTCTATCAACCAAATCTAAATTAATTGGTGGATTCGCAACAATCAAGAATAAACAACCAATAACAATTAATCCAAGCGTCATCATCATTCCTGCTGATATCGCTTGTAAATGCTTTTGCTTTCCTAATTTTTCTGAAATAGGACCTAAAATACTCTCTAATTTATTGACAAACATATTCTCTCTCCCCTTAGAATTGCCATCCGTTATATGTAAATGTTGTATCACATACATCTTCAGGATTATATTCTTCTAATATTTTTGCATATCTTTCTTTATAATCATTATCTACTTCCATTTGTGGAATAACTTTACTAGCTTCATGTAAGAAGTGGAATGAATCTCTTCCCATTTGTTGTCCTCTTACAGTATGTTTATCTAAAGCCACATCTGGTACTTCTGGGAATCTTCCCATTGCAAAAGATTTAATCACAATATTCTTTAATAAATCACTAGATCTATCTTTTTCACAATCACATAAGTATCTAATTGCATGAATAAAGTACATTGGTTGATCACCATCAGAATAATCAAAGTTCTTAGACATTTGATATAAGTTATTCACCAAGACAGCAGCTTGAGGATCCCCCATTCCAATATCTTCTACTGAGATAGTTAATAGTCTTCTCCACATTTTATCTAATAGTTGTGGTGAAGAAATATACATTTCATATGCAAACATACATGCATCTTCAGGTTTAGATCTTCTAATTGATTTTTGTAAAGATGAAATCACTTCATCTCCGGCATATCCATTTCTTGTTGTAATTTTTGACCATGGGTCATACATTGTTTTTTTCATTTTCTTGCTCCTTTAAATTTTCTATGACATAATAGAGATGAGGTGGTAGTATGAACATAGAACATTTAATCGAAAAATATGAGTTGAATGATTTAGAGATTCAGATTATTGATTATATTAATCATAATCTTCATCATCTAAAAGATATCGGAATACGGCAAATGGCAAAAGAGAATTATACATCTACATCTGCTATTTATAAACTTTGTAAAAAATTTGGTTTTTCAGGTTACTCTGATATGATTTTTTCATTTTCTAATCAAACAGATTCACATGATTCTTCTTTAGATTATATCAATCAATATATCCCTATGTTTTCACAATTATTAGATAAGTATAAAAATAAGAAGATTGTTGTTTTTGGTTTAGGTTTTTCTTCAAGTATTGCTGACTATATACAACAACGTTTAACAATTAATGGTTATTGTTGTATGTCTGTCGTTCATACTGAAATGTTAGATCATATTCATCAAGATGAATGTTTATTTATTGTCATTAGTCATTCTGCCAAAACTCCCAGACTTGTTGAACTGGTTGATAATGCATATAAGCATCATATTGATATTATTGCTTTTTCTTCTAATAAGAATTCTACATTGCATGATTGTTCAACTTTGTTTATCCAACTTGGAGAATATAATTCTTTCCATCATAGCTTTCAAAACCCTAATACTTTCTTCGGTGAAGTTTTATTGGCTTTTGAATCACTCCTTTGCTCATACTTGCCCTCTGATACACAGTGTATAACAGAATCATAAAATAGGAAATATTTAACAGGTATATAAAAACATGTTACAAACTTTGTAACATGTTTTGACTTTTATTTACTTTTTTCGATAATATCTCTAGCAATAATAATACCATTAGCACCTGCTTGAGCAAGCCCTCTTGTTAAACCAGCACCATCACCACCAACATATAAACCATCTATTTCACTTTCAAAACCTTTTCTTACTTTTGGTCTCGCTGAATAGAATTTTGCTTCTACACCATAAAGTAATGTATGTTCATTTGCAATACCTGGCGTTACATGATCCAATGCTTCAATCATTTCAATAATAGACTTCATTGTATTATATGGTAAGACTAAACCTAAGTCACCAGGAACAGCTTCTGCTAAAGTTGGAACAGTATAACCTTCTTTAAGACGTTTTTCAGTTGTACGTCTTCCTCTTTTAATATCACCATATCTTTGAACAATAATCCCACCATGAGATAACATGTTCGCAAGTCCTGAGACTTCATGAGCAAATTCATTTGGTTCATTAAATGGTTCACTAAATGTATGTGATACAAGTAATGCAAAGTTTGTATTAGGACTTCCTAATTTAGGATCATGATATGCGTGTCCATTTGCTAACATAGTTCCTGAATGATTTTCAACAACGACATGCCCACTTGGATTAGAACAGAAAGTTCTTACTTTTGTTCCTACTGATGCATTATATACAAACTTACCTTCATATAAGTTTTTATTAATTTCATCCATAACAATATTACTTGTTTCTACACGAACTCCAATATCAACTTGATTATTATATAAGTCTAATCCTTGTTGTTTTAAAATCTTTGTTAACCATGTTGAACCATCTCTACCTGGTGCTAAAACAACATAATCAGCTTCAATCATTTCATCATTCTCTAAGACAATACCTTTAACTCTATTATTTTCAACAACGATATCTTTAACTGCAGTTTTAAATTGTTCATCAATATGGGCCTTTAAGTCATTAGACATCTCTGTCATAATTCTTAAATTCTCTTCAGTACCTAAATGACGAACCTTTGCTCTTAAAAGTTTTAATCCAACAGCATAACCTCTTTTTTCAATCTCTCTAATCTTTTCAGTCGTTGGATCAGTAATATCTAGAGTTGCTCCATGTCTTAAGTATAACTCATCAACATATTGAATAACTTCTTCTACATCTTTATTATCCATATAATCAGTTAACCAACCACCAAATTCACTTGTAATATTAAACTTACCATCAGAATATGCTCCTGCACCACCAAATCCAGAAGTAATAGAACATGCTGGTAAACATCCTGGTTCATTATCTTTGATAATTGGACAACTTTTAATCTTTTTATCTTTAATTGGACAATGTCTATTCATAACATCTTGTCCTTTATCAATTAATAATACTTTCTTACTCGGATCTTTTAAGTAAAATTCATAACTTGCCATTATCCCTGCTGGTCCAGCTCCAACAATAATAACATCATATTTTTTATCCATAAAAAAACGCCTCATTTCTGGGCATAAATGAACTATCCTCGTTTATTATATCCATATTACAAAAAAATTGTCAATAGAAACAAGTTTCCAAAACCCATAACATGTTTTTATCAAATCAAACAGTCTAAAACTATTCTTTTAATTAGAAATTTATTGTTCTGTACAATCATTTGACTTCATCTTTTTTAAAGTTCATTTTCTCACCTTCTTAAATATCTATATTATCAAAAACAAAAAGACATCCTCAGATGTCTATGCAAGAAACAATGCAACTATGAGTGGTATTGTAACAACTGAAAGTAATGTTGTCATAAAGACAGTCTTAGCAGCTAATGAAACATCCCCATCATACTGTGTCGCAAATAATACTGCACTATTCGCAACTGGCATTGATATCATAATTAATGTAATTCCTAAGATTAATGGATCAGCAATAATTAATCTAAGAATTGGAAAGGCAATAATTGGAACAAGGACTTGTTTAATAAGCGTATATGGATAAACTCTTAATTCATTAAAGACTTCTTTTAAAGGAATATTCGCTAGGGTTGAACCAATCAACAACATAGCCATTGGTGTTGTAATATCCCCAACCATACTAACTGTAGATGATATAACTGTAGGCACTTGTAGTTTAATAAAATAAATAAGTAAAGCGACTAAAGACGCTATAACACCTGGTGATAATAAGTTCTTAATATTAATCTGAGTTTTTCTATCAGTTCCATAATTCATCATCATAGCTCCAACACTAAAAACCAATAGATTAAATATCATGTTAAAGATAGCTGTATAAAAAACAGCTTCATTACCAAAGATAGCTTTCATAACTGGAAATCCCATAAATCCAATATTAGAGAATACAGTCATAAATATATATAATCCTTGTTGTTTTAAAGGAACTCTCATTACCTTTACAAGAATAATCCCCAAAATAGGTAACACAATATATATTCCTATCCCAATAACAAAAACAAACAATACATCTTCTAACTTTTGTGAAGTTGTAGAAGACAATACTGACGATATAATCATAGCTGGTGTTGTTACTGATAATAATAAAGTTGTTAATTTCTTATTTAAATCAACATCTAATATCTTCACTTTAAATAAGAAATAACCTAAAGAAATAACCAAAAACAACTGTATCATTTGTGATAAAATAACTTGAATATCCACATTTATTCCCCCAATTTACTAACAATAGAATAATCTTTGACTTAGAAAAAGTCAATCCTTAGTTCTTGTTTTTATATTATACACCAAACTCTTAATTTTTCTTCATGAAATGAATAATTGGTATATTTATTCAAGATAAACAATATATAATGGTTATTTTTGATATTTATATTTCAAAAAAAGAATCACATGGATTCCTTTTAGAATAACTCTTTATTTAACAAGATATAATCTTTAACTTTTAGAAACAAATTCTCCTCTGATAAGTTATCAGTATTTTTTAAGTTAAATTTATACTGAACATTATTCTCATTAACAACAAACTCATAAACTTGATCTTGTGACATATAAAGATAATGAAGTGTTATATCATCTATTGTCTTTGATTTATAATTTGTTGGTAGATTTGTTTTTAAATTTATATCTATCTCATATATTGACTGTGTTGAATCTATTGAAACACGATAATGATTCTCTTGAGTTTTATCAAACATAATTTGGAGATTTGAAATATTACTAAGTTTGACTTTGTTTCCAGAAAAGACATAAGAATTGATATCATAAATATCATAGAACTTTAATTTTGTTTCTTTTTCAAAAATTTTTACTGATGAATAATTTTCTGTATCATTAATATTATAAAATCTAACTGTACATAAAACCCCCACTAATGATAATACGATAAGACCAAACATGATAATCATTTTCTTTCGCATAATAATATCCTCCTTTTCATCAGTATCTCTTTATTTAAGTATAACTTATTATCCTATCAAAGGAAACAAAAAGCAGATATACGTTCAATACATTTCTGTACTTAGCGTATATCTACTCTTATATAAGTTTATATGCTTTTAATTGTGCTTCAATGTCATGTTCATCAATCGTACAACGACATTCACCAAGTTCAATTGCAGGCTTAGTTTTCCCATGATAATCACTACCACACGTTACTAAAACATTATGTTCTTTACCTTTGTTGTAGAAATATTCAACAGTTTCAGGTGCATGATAATTACTAAATGCTTCAACACCTTTCACTCCTACTTTTACCATTTCATCAAAGATTTCAAACTGTCCTTTTAAGTTATTTCCAGGATGTGCTAAGACAGGTACACCACCATGTCTTTCAACCAATGCTATCGCTTCTTCAAGAGTTGGAAAAACAATCTCTACATAACAAGGTTTCCCTTGTGCATAATAATCCCAATAGAAGTTAACAAAAGGATTATCAGATCTTTCTCCACCAGCTCTATATGGTTTTAATAATTCATGATCTAAATATCTTTCATCTCCTAATAAGACTTCTCCAAACATTTCACCAGTATAGACTCCATTATCAGAAACTCTATCTAAGTCTTTCTTTGTAAGTTCAAATCCTAATTGATTTGTTAATTTTAACTTTTCTAAAGAAGAACTTAATTCTTGGTTTAATACATTATCTTCTACTTCTTCAAAATCTTTATGATGATAATCCATTCCATATCCTAATAAATGAAGATTTATCCCTTTATAAGTACAATCAATCTCAATAGCAGGAATAACTGTTATCCCTAATTCCTTAGCAACTTCTTTTTCTTCATCAATAGCTTTTACACTATTATGATCAGCAATTGCCATAATACGAACTCCTGCTTTATGACATTTTTCAACGAGTTCTCTAGGTGTAAATTCTCCATCATCGCTATACAATGAATGCATGTGTAAATCAATATATTTTTCCATTTTTATCTCCTTATTCAAAAATAAATTGTCTTGTCATAACTAAATTAGAACTTAATGCTTCATGACTCATTTCTAATAAACCTTTAAAGATATGTTGATCTATATCACCAATCAACACAATCTCAGGTATTAAATGGTTATATGGTAAATACTTTTTAACTTCAGTTAAAAGTGGTTCAACTGAATCTAAATTCCCACAACTTATACATATCATTTCAGGATCATTCATAACAATCATTGTTATAATAAACATTGATAATAAATAAATCCTTCCTTCTTTTGTTTTAATATATTCAAACTGTTGTTCATGAGTAAGAAATGGGAGAAAAGAAAGTTCACCAACAAAATGATGTTTTCCTCTTTGAAGTTGCCCATTAACAATCATCGCAGCTCCTGCTAAATCTTCTAAAGGTTGATATATAAAACCTAAATGTGATAATTCTTTATAATTTGAGTAATAACCTATTGCTGTTACATTCACATCATTATCAATTAAGACCTTTATATCAAACATTTGATTAAGTTTCTCAGCAATATGAATACCTTTAAAATGATGAAAACCTTCTACAAGTGAAATTTCTCCCAAATGACCAGTTTGTGAAATCACTCCAGGTATAGCTATTGAAATAATTTTGATATTATCATATTGTTTTAGGATATCACCGATATCTTGACTTAATGTTTCAAAGTTTAATACTTTAGGTTCTTTTCTTGTCTCATAAAGAATATCATCAACATTGTTATAAACTCGCATTGTATAAAAAGTGAAATAACCATCACGATATTCTTTATGAAAAGATATCGTTAAGATTTTAGAATAATTGCTATTAAGTTTATAACTTTTAGGTTTTCTACCACCTGTTGATTCAAATCCATCTCCCATAACAACTTCGCTAGACTCCAATAATTCCCGTAGTATATTATTACAAGTCCCAATACTCAAAGAAGTATAGTGAGATAGTTGATTTTTATCACATTCTCCTAATTCAAGAAGTGCTTTTAAGATTTTATCTTTATTAATTTTTCTCAAATTTTGAGTTGTACTTATGTTCATCACTTATCACCTATCTCACATTATAATATAAACAACACAAATTTACTACTTTTCAATTAAGTTTCATGCTGACGAAATACTTCTTCTCTATTGATGTGCTGCAATTACTTTTAAAGCAGCCTCTAATACATTTTTACCATTCATAGTTCCATAATCTCTCATATCAATAATTTCAATTGGAACTGCTTCACCTATCTTAGCTTTTAATCCTTTATACTCATGTCTTACTTGAGGGCCTAACATTATAATTTGATAGTGACTGTATTCATTTTCTGCTACTCGAATTGGTACAGCTGCTATTTCTACCTCAATGCCTCTTTCTACTGCTTCTTTTTCCATTTTTTGAACTAACATACTTGTAGACATTCCTAAGTTACATACCAATAAAATTTTTGTCATTTTTTGACCTCCTCTTTGAATTTTATAAGAGTCCCTATATATTGATTCTTTTGCGAATATAATAGGATCAGTTCGTCAGCATTGATAAATCTGTATAAATATTATTCATTTTAATTATTAATCCTTTATACATTCACTTTCGATAACTCTTATTAAAAGTATTATACAATAATTTTTACATAAAAACAATCGCTTTTCTTTTATTAAGATAAGTTGTTTATAAAAATTGATATTGAGAATACTTGAGATATACGTTTTTTTCATAAAAAGGTTGACTTTCTTGTCGTTTGATTACATACTTTGTTATGGAAGGATGTGGGATTATATGGATATTGGCAAGCCGAGGAACTTAATATATGATCTCACTACGTTGAGATCTTCATTTTAAAGAAATGGAGGTTTTTTATGACTACAAAAACACAAGAACAATTAAAAAAATTACTATTAGCATTAGCTAAACATGATACAAAAGAAATTGATAATATATATGATCATGTTCAGCCAATTGATTTAGCAGAAGAGATTGAAGATTTAGAAGATAACCAATTAGAATATTTATGTAATCATATTGATGATGAGAAGTTAGCTGAGATATTAGAAGAAGCTGATGAAGAACTACAGGTTGATATATTAAAGTGTCTTGATAATAAACGTACACTTACTTTATTTAATTATATATCTAAAGATAATATTGTTGATATCTTAGGTGAGTTATCTGTTGGGAAAAGAAAACAACTTATCAATTTAATGAAAGTTGGAGATAAAAAGATCATTGAACAGTTATTAGGATATGAGGAAGATAGTGCTGGTGGACTTATGACAACTGAGTACATCGCTCTTCATTTGCAATTATCTATGTTTGATGTTTTAAGAGCAATTAAAAAAATTGCTCCTAAAACAGAAGTTATTGATACAATATTTGTCTTAAATGATAAAAAGCAGTTAGTTGGTACTGCTGATTTAAGAGATATATTAGTAGCTGATGATGAAGTTAAATTAGAAAGTATTATGAATGATCATATTATATCTGTTTTACCTGAAACAGATCAGGAAGAAGTTTCATTACTTGTTTCTAAGTATGACTTAACAACAATTCCTGTTGTTAATAAGAATAATGCATTATTAGGGATTATTACTGTAGATGATATCATTGATGTTATCGTAGAAGAACATACTGAAGATATGTTACAAATGCATGGGGTTAGTAAAGAAGAATCTATGGATTCAACTTTATTTGAATCTATTAAAATGCGTTTACCTTGGTTAATTGTTAATCTATTTACAGCCTTCTTAGCATCATTTACTGTTAAGATGTTCGAAGGTACTATTGAACAAATTGTCGCTTTATCAGCAACGATGACAATTGTTTCTGGCATGGGTGGTAATGCTGGTACTCAAACTTTATCTATTATGGTGAGAAGTATTGCTTTAGGAGAAGTTCATTTTAAAGATTGTTTTCCTGCTTTTATAAAAGAAATATTTGTAGGTATGATTAATGGAGCAGTGACTGGCGCTGTCACAGGACTTGTTGTTTATGCGTTATATGGCAATTTCTATTTAGGTATTATCATTTGTATAGCAATGATAGGAAACTTAGTTGTTGCAGGTTTCTTTGGATTCTTAATCCCAGTTATATTAAAAGCCTTGCATGCTGATCCTGCATTAGCATCATCGGTCTTCTTAACGACAGCAACTGATGTCTTAGGATTCTTTATCTTCTTAAGTCTTGCTAATTTATTTTTACCTTATTTAATATAGACGAAGATGTTTCTTTATGGGAACATCTTTTTTTGTAATGTAAAAAGTAGTCAATCCAATGATTAACTACTCACAAAGCTTCTTCCAATCACATAAATCCCAACAAGCATTTCAACAATTGATAAACCTAACAATATTCCCGAAATAAACTCTTTAACATCAGAACCACCTACTACATACGAAAGTGCTTGTAAAGCAATACCCATAACAAGTAATACAAGTCCATATAACATATTCTTTTGTTTTTCTAATTCTTGTGTTCTTCTTAACAAATCTAAAATTTGTTCATTATCATATCCTTGAGCACTCTTTTCTTCTGTCTCTTTTCCATCCATTAGTTCTGAAATTGTTATTTCTAGTTCTTCACACAATTTTTTAATAACAGCATAATCAGGCATACATTTTCCAGTTTCCCATTTAGAAATTGTTTTATTTGATACGCCTAGTCTATCAGCTAATTGTTCTTGTGTTAAGTTCTTTTCTTTTCTTTTTTGTGCTATAAACTTCCCTATTATTATCTGATTCATTTCATTGCCCCTTTTCATTTATAATAGGATAATACCTTATTTATATATTCAATGACATCCCCTATTAGTAGAATTAAAGTGGAATACTTAACTTCTTATCTCTATAAGCTGAAATTTGTATTATCTATTCCTATTATAAAAACTATAATCTATATAAATCATTTAGCTCTGTTTAACACCTTTGAAACCTCAATTCTTTTTTTCAATGATTCTAATTGTCTAATCGCACTTTTATTAAGTTTTTCAAGTCTTGTTGATTGTGATATTCCACCTTCTATAAATTCTGCATTTAAAATTTCAAGATTTGCCAAAATCAATAATTGCTCAACGGTTGCATAATCTCTTATATTTCCTTTTAGTTTTGGATTCCTATTTCTCCATTCACGTGCCGTTTCTCCAAATAATGCTACATTTAGTAAATCAGTTTCAGTCGCATATACAACTAGTTTTTGCTTTTCGTTAAGAATTGGAATGAGATTTTCTTTTATAGAATCAGTATGAACTAAATAGTTTATTTTTGTCAACTCTCGACGCACATCCCATCCTAGTTGCTTTTGTTCTTCTGATTTCAAACGTTGAAATTCTTCAATTAAGTATAGTTTAAATTCTACTGAAATCCATGATGCAAATTCATATGCAATGTCAGACTGCGCATAAGTTCCACCATATCTTCCTGCTGTAGCCTTTAAACCAATAGCATTTGTTTTCGAACACCATTCTTTTACACTTATTTTATAATTGTTTAATCCTGCTTTACTTTTAATTATGGCAAATTCGCCATAATTAAAACCTGGATTATACATGCTTTCCCATACTCCTAAAAACTCGATTGTATTACGATTTCTTAACCAATCAGATATAAAGAATTCGCCATCTTTTGATTTCAACATATCTGTAAGTGAAATAAAATCTTTATCATCAAAAGTTTTCACAGAAATTTCATTATCTAAAACCTTTAATTTATTCATAATCTTCTCCATTCTCTCACTTCTAACGAACAGTAATAAACTATTCGTCATGATAAATTTTAATTCTTCTCTATATCTAGACTTGTATAAACTGAAATTTGTAGCACAGTGAACTGAAGTTATTTGATACGTTCAGCATATATTTCAGCATTTATATACCATTCACCATCATCCTTTACAGTAATGTTTTCCCAATGAAAATGATTGTCCTGTATATTAGTAAAAATCCATTTTCTTCTTTCATCATTGATGAAGGTGAGCATTATCATGTTATCTTGTTTTTTTGCTTCAAGTCGTATTATTTTTCCAGTATAACCATAAGCTACATCCCATGCATGTGTATCGGGATTATAAATACGCAACGATGACCCATATTCATAATCAGGCAGAATAATAACATCCTGAATAGCCATCCCTTCAAGAACCCATGAGAAATGCCATTCACCTTTAATTGCAAGAGAAGTGTTATCCTCAATATAGTCTATTGCCCAACTACCGATAAGTTTTCCAAAATAATTAAACTCGTCGGGTA
>JAVWHX010000020.1:0-35786 GCA_036639875.1 Coprobacillus sp. | reverse complement strand
ATATCACTCATAAAAATCATTGCTGCTGCAACAATTCCTGCTGAAAAGAAAGCAACTGCTAATTTAGACATAGTGTCTCACTCCTTTAAAAGTACATCCTTAGTATGGTCATATTACATAAAATCATACACTGATATTTCTTTATGCGATAATAATTTTTCTTTTAAAGTTGTACGACGTTTATCATCATGTTTATTTTCTATTCCATAATAAAATGACTGATGATTTCCAAGCACAAACAAAGATTGTTTTGCTCTGGTTAAACCTGTATATATTAAATTCTTTTTTAACATAATATAATATTCTTTTAAGATTGGCATAATTACTATCTTAAATTCATTACCTTGTGATTTATGAATACTCATACAATAAGCATGTGTAATCGTATAAAAATCACTCGCAGTATATTCAACATAAGTTCCATCAAAATTAACAATTAAAGTATCTGTTAAAAACTCAAAATTATCTTTATAACAAACCTCTTCTAATATTCCAATATCACCATTAAAGACATTCTCATCAACTCTATTCTTTAATTGTAATATTTTATCACCTTCACGATAAATACGTTTCCCTACTCTTAATTCATTCTTATATTCATCTTTAGGATTAATCAATTCTTGTAAACAATCATTTAAAGCATCAATTCCAGCAACACCATTATACATTGGAGCTAATACTTGAATATCACTAGCATCATAGCCATCTTGTAAAGCTTTAGAAACAAGAATTTTAACATATTGAACAACTTCATAAGGTTGTGATGATTGAAAATGAATATCATGATATTGAAAGAATAAGTTTTCATTATACTCATCATTTCTAATACTATGAGCAAGTTGAATAATACCACTTTCTTGTGATTGACGATAGATATGATTTAATTGAACTGTAGGAACAATATCACTTTCTAACAAATCTTTTAAAACATGACCAGGAGCAACTGAAGGTAACTGTTGTTCATCACCAATCAATAAAATCTTTGTTACTCTTCTAGAAGCAGATAAAAGATGAGAAAACAATAAAGTATCCACCATTGAAAACTCATCAATAACCAATAAATCAACATCTAAAGGATTAGATGCATTTATACCAAAAGTATTAGTATGTAAATCCCACTTTAATAATCTATGAATTGTACAAGCTTCTAGTCCTGTGACTTCACTTAAACGCTTTGAAGCTCTTCCAGTTGGTGCTACTAAAGCAATTCTACGATCTGGATTAAGTTCACGATATAGCTTCATAATGGCTTCTACAATTGTTGTTTTACCAGTTCCAGGTCCACCAGTTAAAATCATTGCAGAATGCCTTAAAAACAATGATATGGCATCTTTTTGTAATTGATCATAAGTAATTGATAAATCTGTTTGAAGTTGTTGTAAGAATGGTTCTACTTCATGATCATCATAGATTTCTTCTGGTTCATCTAACCATCTATGAAATGTTTGAGAAATAATCATTTCACTTTCATACAAATCATAAGGATAAAAACGATCAGTTTCTTGAACAATCTTTTTTTCATCTATAAGTTCAGTTAAATAATCTGAATATTCTTCATAAGAAATACCAGGAATAAAACGTTGAAATCTTTGACTCATAGCATCCATAGAATGATATGTACTCCCATCTTGAAAACAAACCTCTTTCAAACTATATAAAATAGCTGCTTTTATACGATTTTCATCCATTAAATCAACACCAATCTTTAAAGCCAAATCATCAGCAGTCTTAAAACCTATCCCTTCAATATCATCAATTAATTGATAAGGATTATGTTGTAATATATCTAATGTATGTTCTTGATAAACAGCTTGAATCAAAGCTAAATTCTTTGTACTTATACCATGACCCATAAAGAAAGATAAAACCTCTTGATCAAAATCTTGAGAAGAAAGAACTTCAACAATAGTTTCTCTTTTCTTCTCATTCATTCCTCTCACATTATCTAAAACATGTTTATCTTCCTTAATCATATTTAAAGCATCTTTACCTAACACTTCGACAATCGCTGTCGCTTGTTTTTCTCCAATACCTTTAAATAAAGGACTAGATAAATAGCGAATGATTTCACTTTCATCATCCGCTAATACAATCTCATAAGATTGAATTTGAAATTGTTTTCCATATTTAGGATGAATAATATAATCACCTTTAAAATGATATTTATCTTGAGGATTGACATAACTCATATAACCAGTCGCAAGAATTGGTTTATCTTCTTGCTCACTATCAATAGTACAAACAATAAACTTTGTTTCTTCACTATAAAAGCGAACTTGTTTAATAATCCCTATATATTCTAACATTATAAATATGTTATCTCCTTTTCATCCTTATAAACCTTTTCAATTGTTCCCCCACCTAAGCAAATATCACCATCATAGAAAACAGCTGCTTGTCCAGGTGTTACAGCCTTAATAGGTTGTTTAAAGTTTACAAAGAGCGTTGTATCATCAATAAAACGAATAGCAACATCATTATCTTTTTGACGATATCTAAACTTTGCTTGACAATCCATTGATTCTTTTGGTTTTAAAGAAGGAATCCAATTCACATCACTAATCAATGCACCTTCACTCATTAACCAATCATTTTGATCACCTTGACATACATATAAAATATTATCATCATATTCTTTTCCCACAACAAACCAAGCATCACCTGGTCCACCAATATTCAAACCTTTTCTTTGACCAATTGTATAATACATAATTCCTTGATGAATCCCTACAATTTCTTTTGTTTCAATATCAACCATTTTTCCATCTTTAGCAGGAATATAATTCTTTAAGAACTCTCTAAAGTCTCTTTCTCCAATAAAACAAATACCAGTACTATCTTTTTTATGAGCAACAGGTAAATCTAAATCTTCTGCAAGTTTTCTAACTTCTGGTTTTGTAAGTTCTCCAACAGGAAATAAAGAAGCTTGTAATTGTTGTTGATTTAATTGACATAAAAAATATGTTTGATCTTTATTATTATCTACACCTCTTAACATAACTGAATCTTGTCCATCAACATGTTCAACTCTTGCATAATGTCCAGTCGCAATAAAATCAGCATCAATAGATTTGGCATAATCTAAAAAAGCTTTAAACTTAATATGTTTATTACATAAAATATCAGGATTAGGTGTTCTTCCTTTTGTATACTCTTCTAAAAAATATGTAAAAACATGATCCCAGTACTCCTTAATAAAATCAACTCTACGAAGTTCTATTCCTAAATGCTTTGCAACCTTAATTGCATCATTATAATCTTCTTCTTGAGGGCATACAGCATTATTATTTGTTGGATTACCTAAAATATCATTATTAAGTGATGAATCCCAATTACGCATAAAAACAGCAATAACCTCATATCCTTGTTGTTTTAAAAGATAAGCCGCAACTGCACTATCAACTCCACCACTCAAACCAAGTACAACTCTTTGTCCCATCGTTTTCCCTCCTTTATTTAGTCTCTTTATTCTACCACTTTTATATCATATTATAAAGAAAAAAATAACAAAGGATTAACCTTTGTTATTTCAATTTTGACATTGGAAGCATTGCAGCACCAATTGCACCACAGTCTTCAATTTCAGTTTCAAGTAATGGTATGTAACCTCTCATTCCTACATGAATTTTAGAATTAAATTGTTCTACCAATTTATCATAGAAATAACGTTTAGATTTCATAACACCCCCACCAATAATAAAGCAATGTGGATCAACAGTATGAGCAATATTAGCAAACATAGTTGCTAATTCACTAATACATTCATCAACAATTCCTTGTGCAATAACATCACCTTCATCAGCTAATCTGAAAACATCACCAGCATGAGCAACTTTATCATCACCTAAAAGTTCTTTCCCTTTACGTGTAATCGCAGTTCCACTCGCTTCACCTTCAACAGCTCCAGGGTTTAATGAACCATGTTTATATCCATTATTTTTAACAACAATATTCCCGATTTCTCCAGCATGACCTCTACCACCAGAAATAACTTGCCCATTTGCAACAAAAGCTCCACCAATTCCAGTTGAAATTGTTACATAATAACATGTTGGTTTCCCTTTACCAGCACCTAACAAAGCTTCCGCTAATCCAGCAACATTAGCATCATTATCAATAAATACAGGTAAGTTAAAACGTGTAGATAACTTTTCACAGATTGGATAATTTTCAAAACCTGGTAAGTTGGTAGCCATAATCATCACACCATTAGCAGTGTCTACAGGTCCTGGCACACCAATTCCAATTCCTTCTACTTTATCTAATCCTCCACAAACTGAACAATCTAAATTTTCAACTTGTCGAATAATTTTCGCACAAACAAAGTCAGGGCCATTTTCTCTTTCTGTAGCATCTTTCACCTCACTGTAAGATTTTCCAGTTTCATCAACCAAAAGAGTTCTGACATTTGTTCCACCCAAATCAATTCCAATATAGTATTTCATCATTAATTTCCTCCCTTACATAATGAATATTATACAATAAAAAAATCCTTATTCCTAGTTTATTTCACTAAAAATATCTCTTTTTATCTTTAATAAATGCTTTGGCAAAGGACAAGTTATCACTTTATCCTGTAAATATTTTAAACTTCCAATAGGTTTAATAAATTCAATTTGATAAGCATGTAAAAATTGATAGTTCAGATGATACTTTTTCTTGATATATTTATTCAATTCAAAATCACCATATTTACTATCCCCAATCAGTGGATGTTGAACACTAGAAAGATGTACTCTTATCTGATGAGTTCTTCCAGTAATTAACTTAACCTTTAATAATGAATAACGATCATTTGATTGAATATTTTCAACAATTGTATGCATTGTTAAAGCACCTGGAGTATTCTTAGATACAACTTTAACAAGTGATTGATCACCATCTTTTTTCATATATCCAATCAATTCTTGAGAAGGCATATACCCTTTACATATTGTCATATATGTTTTTTCAATACAATGACGTTGTTTCATCATTTCATTTAAATCTTGTAAAGCTCTTAACGTTTTACCGAATATCACAATTCCACTTGTATTACGATCTAAACGATGAACTGGACCAGGGGTAAATGACAATGATTCATCAGGTACATATTCACCTTTATTATATAAATAAGTTAAGACTTGATTTGATAATGTATTCATATCTTCATTAATATCTTCATGAATCAATAAACCAGCTGGTTTTCCAACAACAAGTATATGTTCATCTTCATATAAAACATCAAATTCAATAGGTAAATCAAAAATAGTTTGAGCTTGCGTATATTCTTTAAACTTATCTTCATATAAAAATAATTCAACTTGATCATGAAGTTGTAAAATATAATTTTCTTTTACTTTTATACCATTCACTTTAACATCTTTTTTTCTTAACATCTTATAAATAAGTTGGGAAGAAGCATTACAAAGTAATTTCTTTAAATACTTATCTATTCTTTGATTCTCGTTATTTTCATCAATTATCAACATTTTCATCTTTATCACCATCCTCATTATACAGAAATTAAATCTAAAAACATAGAAAAATTATCTGAAAGCCTTTACATTAAAATAAAATTTGTTATAATATAACCTGTTAAGTGATAATCACTTAATCATACCCCCCTATTATCACCCTAACGTGTAAATAATAGAGAGAAGAAGAAAGCATGCTCCCCCGCATACTTTCTTTTCTTTTTGTGTTATAATAAATTTTGAGGTGAGAGAATGGAAAAAGAATTAAACAGGGAAATTATACTTGATGGGAAAATCATGTTAGTCACAAGAGAAGAAGTTGAATTAATCGATGGGAATCATGCCTTTAGAGAAGTGGTTTATCACCATGGAGGAGTTTGTATCCTCGCAATCGAGAATAATCAAATCTTACTTGTTAAACAATTTAGATATCCTAATAGAATTGAAACACTAGAAATACCTGCTGGTAAACTAGAAAAAGATGAAGATCCAAAAGCATGTGCTTTTAGAGAATTAGAAGAAGAAACAAATTGCCGAGCATTAGATATGAAATTTATTATGAAAGTTCTTCCTTCACCAGGATATACCAGTGAATGGTTACATCTTTATGAAGCCATTGATTTTAAAGAAGTTAATGATTCTTTAGATTGTGATGAAGATGAATTTATTGATGTCATAAAAATGGACTTAGAAGAAGCATATCAAAATGTATTAAACGGAACAATCGTTGATGCAAAAACAGTGATTGCTATATTATATGCATATAATAAAAGGTTACCTAAATAACAGGTAACCTTGTTTTATTTATTGGCGGTCTGGACGGGACTCGAACCCGCGACCTCCGCCGTGACAGGGCGGCATTCTAACCAACTGAACTACCAGACCAATAAATGCAATTAAATGGCGGAGACAGAGGGATTTGAACCCTCGCGCCAGTTTCCCGACCTACACCCTTAGCAGGGGCGCCTCTTCAGCCTCTTGAGTATGTCTCCATCAGTTGCCTTAATATAATAGCATATCTATTTTTTAATTTCAACATAAAATTAAAAAAACGTATACTCTATAAATTAATCTGTATTCTCCATTGATTTCTAGTATAAATACAAACTAAACACTATTCATAACACAATACCTTTTATTTTTTTCTTTTATATCCGTTTCTTTCATCAGTGAAATCAACCAAGTAATCTATACTTGTCTCATAATATAACGCTAACTCTTTCAATACATCAATTGGTGGATTCAATACTCCACTCTCATATCTTGAATATGTCGTTTGTGTAACTCCCAACATTTTTGCTATATCACTTTGAGTCATATCTCTATCTTCTCTTAAGTCTCTTAGTCTTCTCATTCTTCATCACCCTAGCATATTCTATACTATGCGTAAATCGCATATTGATATTTATGCGTTATTCGCATATAATTATGCTATATTACCAATCCAAAGGGAGAACAATCATGAAAAAATATTTAACTAAAAACACATTGAAAATCATATTATCTAGTGCTATTTTTTTATCACCATTCGCATTAACAGGTTGCAGCAAACAAGAAAAAGAACAACCAAGTGGGAAAACTAATACTGAGGTAGAACCAAAAACAAAAGAACTAACAGTTCTAGAAAAAGAGATCAAAGAATTAAAAGATTTTCAAGTAGTCGATAAAGTCTATGATAACAAGGACTTAGAACCATTTAATAAAATGCAAGGATATTTATACTCAATAAACGAAACACCTGGGCGTGATAATGTAGAAGTCATTGAATTATTACCACCTACAAAAGAGGGATTAAAAGTACTAGAAAAAAGTGGTGAAAACTATAGGTTTATTAACAATGTAATTATTCCATGTTATTTTGAATATACTGATGAAAACACATGGGTTAAAAGATATCCAAGTAACATGAATCAAACAATTAAAACATATTGGTTTAGAGCAGATTCAAAATATTTGTATTCATCAGATGAGGAATTAAATAAATTTTTTGGAACTAAAGGTGATGATCACGTATTTAAAATAGATTAAATTACACAGAAATTTTTACTTTTAAACTTTTTTCAACTTTTATAAATCCATTTTAAAAAAACGCATCAAAAGCCTTACAACTCTTATAATTAGATAATCATATAAATACAAAAAAACCTAACTCATAAGAATTAGGTTTGATTATAAGAATGGTGTCCCCGCACGGGCTCGAACCGTGGACCCTCTGATTAAGAGTCAGATGCTCTACCAACTGAGCTACGGAGACATATATTTAATTATCCCACTTTTAATGTTTTGGGAAACAGTTATTACTTATTAGAGTTAGATGTTCTCACAACTAAACCAAAGAGATATAAGCAACGTTAATATAATACAACAAATGATATTGAAAATCAAGATATTTTACGTAGAATAATTTATCTATATTTGGTATAATGTAAAAAGGTGGTGAGAATTATGTATAAACAATCTATTAAAAATATAAAAGCAGTCATTATTCCGTTATTATCATCATTTATGTAATGATAATAATATTGATTTATCTAAGCAAGAATTCTATTCTCACTTATCAAACATGTATGATATGTATAAAGACTTACCATTATCAAAGCAAGTTGATACAGGACCTTTAAATGCTAAAATAGAAAGAGAACTTTTTCAGTATTTAAAATTTAAAGATATTAAAGTAAAAGAAGGTTTTGATGAATTATTAGAATGGTTTATACAAAAAGAAATTAAGATTGCTATTATGTCTACGCATCGTACTAAAGATGCTGTTGAGTATTTACAGATGGCTAGAATTTATAATAAAGTAGATTATGTTATTGGAAGTGATACAATGAGTTTGCCTCTTCCTTCAACACAAATGCTTAGTAATATTAATGACTTTTTCCAAGTAAAAAATGAAGAAGTTCTTGTTCTATCTTCATTTATGGCATTAAATGAGGCAGCTAACAAATTGCATATGAATATTATTTATTGTCAAGACTTAGTAAAAGCAGGTAAATATGAACAAAAAACTTCATACAAAACCGTCTCTAATCTTTTCGAAGTTTTAAACACATTACTTTTTGATAGATATAATGAAGTTGAGATGTATGCTCCATTATTAGGTATGAATAATCATATGGATAAACAGGAGTTAGATTCAGTAAGAGATAAACTTCTTGATTCCTATGAAAATGATCCTCAATTAATTAATATTGTTGATCAAACATATCAATATCATGTTTCACAATTAAATCAAGAGATTCCTAAACCTACTCCAAAACCTAGAGTACAAGAAAAACCTAGATTTTTCTTTAATGATGATACAACTTATCAAAAAGAAGAATTAGAAATAGAACAAACAAAACCAGAAGTACAAGAGGTTTCTATCAGTGAAGAAACTCATGATATACATACTGCACCTCTTCATAAGAATGATGAAGATACTTTGATTTCTTTATTGAGTCAAATTAACAAACAAAAACCACAAGAAACAATAACTCCTGTGGTAACTGATTTTGAAGAAATTAAAGATATAGTGATTGCATCACATCAAGATGATGAAGAAGAACAAACCCCTTCTTTATTTATGACTTGTATAGTTAATATTTTATATACATTGGCTGTTTCTTTACTTATTCTGTTTGCTGGATTGATTGTTTATATCGCTTTCATACATCAATTCCAAACCGGAAATGGAATATTTGGTATCATTTCAGGAATATTCAATGTTTATTATTCATTTATAGAATATATCTTTAGGTTTATTCTAGATGGTCTAAACAGTTTTATAAGTTTTATTCCATCATATCCTAATTATTTAAATGCTAATGCTATATTCTCTAGTGAAGGAGTTAAATTATTTAATATATTCATCTTTCATTTCTTCATTATAAGTTTTGTAAAGATAATTATTTATGTCTTAAGAAGAGGTTCAAAAGATGAAATCGATTTTTAATAAAATTTTAGAAAATGATAAAAGCTTTTCATTAAGAATGATACAATATTATAAACATCATATTTTAAATGAAATTATGATATTAATTAGTTCTTGTGGTGATTTTGGAATGAGTTGGTTAATCGTTATTTTAGTTACTAACATGATTGATAAAACCAGAGCAATGTCCATTGATCTCTTAATTGCTTTAATTGCTGCTACACTCATTGGTCAAGTGACAATTAAAACAATTGTCAAAAGAAAAAGACCTTGTCATACATACCCAGATGTGAAATTATTAATCCCTACTCCTAGTGACTTATCTTTCCCTTCTGGTCATACAACATCTTCATTTGCATGTAGTACAGTTCTTATGCTTTATAACCCTCTATTTGGACTTATTGGTTACTTATATGCATCATTAACTGCTATATCACGTTTATATCTTTTTGTTCATTATATAAGTGATGTTGTCTTTGGAATGATTCTAGGAATAAGTATTGGAACCATTGTTTATATCATGTAAAAAGAAATCCTTTTTTGGATTTCTTTTTACATAGTGATAATTATTAGCATTGTGATTAAGTTATTAATCATATGTGTTAATATTGGCACAGCAATATTATTTGTTTTCTCATATAAATAACTTAAAACAATAGACATCAAGAAATAAGAGAAAATTTGTACCCATTCAGCTATATTACCAGATAATAAAGCCAAAATAATATGCAACATAGCAAATACAAATGCTGATATAATATGAGCAAACTTTGGATTAATTTCATAAGCCCATCCAAAAAGAATACCTCTAAATACAAACTCTTCTAATATTGGTGCTAATAAGACAGTCGTAATAACCATAACAACTGGTGAAGTCTTAGTAATCACTTCAATCATTGCTTGATTTTGACTTGAATCAGTCCCACCAAAAAGCATTGTTAATATACCACCAATAAAGCTACCTGCATAAATCAAACCTACGCCAACTAAACATCCATAAATAAGATTATCTTTCATATTCTTAGAGAAATCCTTAAACTGTTCTTTAAGAAAATCTTTCATAATAAACCAAACAATAATCAACAACACAAAATCAGTCATAAGATTTAAATATGCATTTGCACTATTAATATCCATTTGAATTGAAAACGTTATAATAATAAACTTTAAAATAGCATTAAATATAATAGATCCACAATATAAATACAATGGTAATATAACAAAAACAAACATCCATTTTATTTGATTAGGAACTTTTCTTGTAAAATGCGTTAACCTTTTACTCATTAATGACCTCTCCTTGTTGACGAGAATTATATTTATAATATGCTATTTCTTCAAAGAATATTGCCATTGAAACTATATATTTAGGCATATATACATATATAGCCAATATACTTGCAACAATTACTGCAATAACAGAGCCTAAGATCGGAATAAATGCTAAAACTTTTATTAAAGCTGTTTGAATAATTTCAATAAGTATTATCCATCCAATAAATGATAATTGAAGTTTTAATAAATTCCAAACATTTCCTTTGATAAATGAGAACGATTCATTAATTGCTTGCATTCCTTTAAAATTATATTGTTCTAACAAATAAGGAACTGCAAAAAAGTATAATGATAAAATAACCATAATCACAACAATAACCAAAACAACGAACATAAACGCTAAAACCATAGCTGATCCATATGCTCCAAAATAACTTATCAAATCTACATATGAAAGAATATTTGTATAATCAATAACTCCTATTGATGTAGCAAAATTTGTAATCATTGGACCAAACATCATTATAAATATAAACAAAGCTATAAAGATGATAATAAAAGCAACTAAGAATACAAATAATCCTGTTAAGAAATATGTAAAGAATAGTTCCTTAAATCTATGAAACCCAACTAAGGCATCATCATCCTCTAAAGCATTTTTATTATTTCTCACTACTTTTAAAGCAGTCACTATTTGTCCATGCGTAAATGGAATAAACAAAATAGCTAAAACAAAAGAAATAAAACTAAATAAGAAATTATTACCTTGAATCAATGAAGGAATCGCTCCTATTAATACCATAATAATCAAAGTTCTTATCACTTGTGGCTTACAATCTTTTAAAAGATCATCAGCTCTTTTTTTAATTTGTGCAATATTCATAATCTTCACTCCTTTAATGTGACCATTATAACATAACTCCTATTTGATGTCTAAACTTGTTTTAATAGCCTCATCAACATTATCCATAACACAAGATGACAAACAACCTAGTCTTTCATCAATTCTTTTTTTATCAATTGTCCTAATTTGTTCTAATAATATAACTGATTTCTTTTCCAAAAAGTCCTCTTCTATAATCACATGTGTAGGCAAATCATTCTTGGTCATTCTTGATGACACAGGAGCAACAATAACAGTTGTTGAATACTTGTTCCCTTTATTATTCTGCAATATTAAAACAGGTCTATATCCCCCTTGTTCACTTCCTACAACAGGTGATAGATCTGCATAATAAATTTCTCCCCTATTCATAAGTTTCCTCCTATATATTTATTAAAATATATGAAAAAAATCTATAAATATGATTAAAGATTAGTATTTCTACTAATCTTTATTTTGATAATATTCTTTAATTGCTGATATTGATTTCTTTTTAAAGCTTAAGTATAGATATAAAAGTCCAGCAGATGTTAAGACAAAAACACCTGTAGTTATCATAAAAATATTAATACCTTCACTTTTTTGAACTTGTTCAGTATATATTTGAAGTTGTCCTTCTGTAGTTTCATAATCATAGATATGTTTTTTACCTTGATCATTCATCAAATAAACTTGAATGTAATCTTTAAATGCTTCATCGTTATATATCCAACCATCCAATTCAATACCTTCAATAATTTTAATCTTCTTAAATTCAAAGCCAATTCTTTGTTTCATTTTATCTTCGATTGGAAGAATATAAAATGTTCTTTCATCAATAGTAACACTCTCAAATTTAAAAGATATTTTTCCATTTTCAATAACATAAAATGCTTTTCCACCTTGATCATCAACGAAATAAGCAATAGTCATATCAATGTTTTTATTAATCCACCCATCAACTTCTTGACCATCAATATTAATGATAGTTTTTTCAAAACCAGTTGGAGTTCCAACACCATCCAAGTTCCTTACCACCCCTAATTTTTGATTATTAAATTCTAAATAGACTATTGGTTTTTCATCAACGTTAACAACAATAGTATATTCTTTAACACTTCCGTTTTCGGCTTGACATTTTATGACAAATGAATTTTTTCCAACAGTCAACTCTTTTTGACCTGTTCCACTCACCTTAGCTTTTGAATCTTTACTTTTCGCCGAAATGTTAATTTTCGTTTTTTCGCCGCCTAAATCAACAGTATATTTAGTTACATTTGAGCTAAAACCTGGTGATAAAGTCCCGTCACTTACAGATAAATCTGATAATCCATTTTCTTTAGAACGTGTATCACTAATTGAAGTAGAATTTGATGGTACATTCTGACTTTTTTCAACAACATTAATTGTCAAATCACCACCTGATATCGAAATATTTTGATCATTAACATCTAAACAGTTATTAATATTCTGTGAAAAACTAATTACAGACTTACCAACACTTTTTGCTGTGAAAGTTACAGATGTTGAAGCAGAAGAAAAACCATTAGTTTCAGACGGATTACTAAGATCTGCTTTTCTATATAAGACACCCGAACCAGAGAGAACACCACTATTACTTGAAGATATAGAACCTTGAATCATATACATATGACTGCCCGATATTTTCACAGTTACTTTTACAGTACTCCCGACTGTAACTGTTGTATTCCCACTAATATTACAAGATGCTGAAGCTGCATCAACAGATGATAAATTCAATAACATAAAACACATCACCAAAACAACGCCTAGTATTTTTTTCATTTTATTCCCCTTTAATCAATTGGTGTATTAAACACAATATTTTTTTCAACTGCTAACATATCTCTAGAATTCACTTTACCATCATCATTAGTATCACCAATTCTTAATTCAGTATTTCTTAACTGGTTGTCATTAGGATTAACAACATACTTTTCCATCTTTAATAAATCAGATGCCGTTATTTTGCCATCCTTGTTTAAATCTCCAGGATTTAAAGCATATATAGTTTTAGAATTAGTTTTTACAATTACGCTTTTCCCATTACAAGTCAAAACTATATTCCCTAAATCTTTTGTTGTATATATGTCACTCATTGCCAAATCTTTAATAACTCTATTAGCTGGTAAAGGAGAGTTGTTATTTCCAATATCACACGAAACAACACTTACAACAGGGTTAACATTTTGAAAGAACTCATAGTTACCCGATTTATCAGGCGAATTAAAATCATTATTGTTATAGCCGTGATGTGGAACCTTCAAAACATCTATATTTGTAATATCTGTTATTTTATTTTTAATCAATTCTCTTTGAGCAGCAACTTGAGCATCACCAGTAAAGAGAAAAGAACGTTTACCATATTCCAATTTAAGAACCAACGAACCATTATTCGAAATAGTATTAAGTTCATTTCTACCACTAATTGTAGAATAATCAGTTGCTTGATTTGTTAGTACAGTAATTCTTGCCTTCATACTTCCTGCCCCTAATTCGATAACTTGCCCTTGATTAGCTACAGTAAGTTCAACACCATTTTTACTTTTGTTATACTCAGCCATTTTTTTAAATGTTGGTAAATAAGCATTATACTCTCTACCATTATATAGTAAATGCTTATAATTATATTTGTTTAGGACTTGAATCAATCCCCCAATATGATCATAATGCGGATGAGTAGAAACTACATAATCAATCTCTTTAACACCTAGTGAATCAAGATATTTTGTGACATCACTATTATCATTTTCTCTTAACAACTTTTTATACTGATCCATGTACTGTCCCGCAGATGAATCTAAAACCGTATCATCACCATCATGCATATATCTATCTAACGGACTCTTTATTGCATCATCAGTTTCCCCACTTCTATCATATTGAGTTAAGTAACCTCCATCTATCAACATACTTTGTCCACCACATTCGATATATATGGAATCTGCACTTCCTACATCGATATAATGTATCTTTAATGAATCAGATGCATATGAATAACTAATATTAGTACTAGCAACAACTATAAAAGTAATTAACGAACACAACAATAAGCAATTAAATTTCTTCATTCATTTTCCCCCTTATCCATTCAACAACTCTTTGAGTACTTTTCCCATCTTGTTCATCAAAGAAAATATCTTCTAATTCTTGCATATTCTTTTTATTGCCACCTTGAATAGCCTTACTAACTTCTTCTTCATCAGTACACAATGGACACCCTAACGTATCCATATCAACAAACACACCCAATTCTTTAGAATATTCTTGTAAATCAGGAACAAAGAAAATCAAAGGTTTATCTAAAATCATATAATCAAAAACAATTGAAGAATAATCAGAAATCAAATAGTCAGAAACACTAAACAATACATGAGTATCTTCTTTATTCATATTGATAATATTTAAAGAATCAAAAAGTTTGTAATCACCCATTAAAGGATGAAACTTATATATCACAACATATTCATCACCTAATATATCTAATAACTTCTTAGCATCAAAATCAATTGCAGTAAAACCTTTATATATATTTCCTCTAAATGTAGGTGCATATAGAATAATCTTTTTATCTTTTAACTGAGGATATTTATGATAGATATATGTTTGACTTTGAATTAAATATTCTTCTTGGTATAATTCATCAGTTCTTGGTAAACCAATAGGTAATACATTTTCTTCTTTTACATCAAATGCTTCACTATAAGGTTTTTTCCAATATGATGAAGTTGATAATACATAGTCATAATTCGCTACCATATACTGTCTATCAATAACATTTCCAAATTTTTTAACAGCTCCACATGCATGCCAAACTTGCAATACTGTTACCCCTTTTCTTTTAAAATGAGAAACAACATAATTATTATCATGTAATAAAACAAGATGTGAAGTATTAATAAGATAAAGTTGTTTCATACAATTTAGAAAATAAAAAAACTGTCCTAACAGATTCTTTTTGTAATGAATTAAACATAAATGTATGTCAAATTCATCTTTATCTAACATATTATAAATCAATTGAAGATCAGATGTTAAAACATTAGATTCCAATGATATAAATGTAATTCTATTCTTTTTTATAGAAAACAAAGAAATAAAGACTGATTCTATTTTTAAAATAATATTTAAGATAATTTTTTGAATACCCATACGTTTCACCTCAACGTTATTATTCTACCACTTTCTTAGACTTAATTAAACAAAAAAAGATAGTCTTTCAACTATCTTAATAAGCTCTTGCAAAATAAACAATATGTTTTGCTTTCTTACCACAAATAGGACAAACCCCATCTGCTTCTATTTCAGTATCAATACAACGAGATGTTGCTGCAGTATCTTCTTTAATCTTAACTTCACATTCTTCATCTCCACACCAAGGAAGTTTTACATAACCACCTTTTGTATCTAAGATGCTCTTTAATTCTTCATAAGTAGTAGCAGAAGTAATATGATCATTTCTAAATGCTAATGCTTTTTCATACATTTGATCATGAATTTCATCTAATAACGTAGAAATCACTTGAGGCAATTGATCATCTAAAGCAACAGTTTGCTTTTCTCCATCAATACGTTTAGCTAAAACACATTGACCATTTTCTAAGTCTCTAGGACCCACTTCTATACGTAAAGGAATTCCACGCATTTCTGCTTCAGAGAATTTCCATCCTGGTGATTTATCAGTAGCATCTACTTTTGCTCTAATACCTTGAGCAAGCAATTGAACTCTTAATTCTTCTGCTTTTTCTAAGATTCCATCTTTTTGTTGTTGAATTGGAATAATCATGACTTGTGTAGGTGCAACTCTAGGTGGTAATACCAATCCATTGTCATCACCATGAACCATAATAATTGCTCCTAATAATCTTGTAGAAACTCCCCAAGATGTTTGATGAACATATTTTTGTTTATTATCTTTATCTAAGAATTTCATATCGAAAGCTTTTGCAAACCCATCACCAAAATAATGAGATGTTCCTGATTGTAAAGCTTTTCCATCATGCATCAAAGCTTCAATTGTATAAGTTTCTTCAGCCCCAGCAAATTTTTCTCTTTCTGTTTTCTTACCAGTTAACATAGGAATTGCTAATAAGTCTTTTGAAGTTGACTCATAAATATTCAACATTTGCATTGTTTCTGCTTTCGCTTCATCAGCAGTCGCATGAACAGTATGACCTTCTTGCCATAAAAATTCAGAACCTCTTAAGAATGGTCTTGTTGTTTTTTCCCAACGAACAACACTACACCATTGATTATATAATTTTGGTAAATCTCTATATGAATTTATAATTTTTGCATAATGTTCACAGAATAATGTTTCAGACGTTGGTCTAATCACAAGATTTTCTTCTAAAGTATCATATCCACCTTTTGTCACAACTGCACATTCAGGTGCAAACCCTTCAACATGATCTGCTTCTTTTTTTAATAATGATTCAGGGATCAAAAGCGGCATATAAACATTTTCATGTCCTGTTTCTTTAAATTTCTTATCCATGTATGCTTGAATCATTTCCCACAAAGCATAACCATATGGTCTATAAATAATAAACCCTTTTACACTTGAGTAATCCATTAATTCTGCTTTACGACAGACATCTGTATACCACTGTGCAAAATCTACTTCTCTTGATGTTATTGCATCATTTTTCATTTTATTGTTTGCCATTTTTCTTACCCCTTTTATTCAATATTTACTTTACTATTATACAAGATTTTATACAAAAAGCAATGTCTCTTCTTTGATTGTTGATGTTCAACTAAAATATTATCAAATTTGATTATCATTTAAATATGCTAGATAAATATAATTTCTTATTTCATTATATTATCATATTATTCTCATGCTATTCTTATATGATTATCAAGATATAAACCCTTACCTCTATATATGGTATTACACATGAAATAATTATGAGAAAGTCATGAGTCACATTTGTCAACAAGTTGGGACGCACAATGGTTTGCTTTATGTTATGATTGTCTTGTAGCAAATAGCTATGCTTTTATATAGGAGGTGGAGCTGATGTTCTATTTTCAAGGAGATAAACTTACATGACTTGGGAGGACTAAACAATGGAATATTTAGTGATACTCACTATTATTCTGATTGTTATTTCCACAAAGTTTAAATAACCTAAGTTATTTAGACAAAACTGAGAAACGTGAGTTATCTCCTTAATAAAAGCGAAAAGGAAGAGTAGCAGCTCTTCCTTTTCTTACGTAAGTTATCTCAATACATATTATACATTATATTTGCCGATTGTCAATTACTTGTTATTGCAAATTATGACTTATTATGATGAATATCTTTAATACCTTCTAATAAATAATTTCTACTTACATCTTGTTTTCTTTTAAACTCAGACATCTTTTCTTTTCTCGTATATTCAATATCTTCTAACAATTCTCTAGAAGACATTCTTCTCCCTCCTCTACCTAAAACAATCATTTGTTCTAGAGCATCTGACGTTGCAACAACAACTTGATATTGAATAGACAGTTGATGTGTTGCTCTTTCAATATACATATCTGCAGTTTGGGCTTCTTTAGTATAAACAATATAAAGATTATGTTCTTGAGTAGATGTTCCTATATTGTCTTTAACTTTATACGCATCGAAAACAAGTATTAATAAACACTGTTTATATCCTTGATAATCACTTAAAATATCAATAAGTCTTGATCTTGCAACATCAAGATTTTCTTTTGCAAGTTCTTTTAATTCTGGCCATGAATGAATAACGTTATAACCATCAACCAACAAACAAAGTTGTTGTGGTTGATTGGTTTTATCCTGCTGAACTTGTAAAGGTTTTGTTGTAGATTGAGAAAGCCTTTGTTTTATTGGTCCATATGTTCTTTCAAAAATTGTTTCTAAGTCCTGGTTATCATAGTTTGATGTTTTATATGTTGTTTGTTGTGGAATCTTATATTGCATTGGAATATGCATATAATCTTTAACTTGATCCCATTTCACATAGAATCCTGCTCCATGAGCACAAAAGATTGACCCTGTTGGATTATCAATATCTGCTTCACTATCATAATGAAAAGTTTTTATAACTTCTTCTTGGTGAAGACATGGTTTATAACCATTTAACGAACAAAACAAATGCCCTTCTCCTTTTGTATAAGAAATAACATCTAGTTGATAGTTTTGCATTTGAGATACTGGAGCAGTTCCTTTAATTGTGATTCTATCACCAATTTCATCAGGTAAAATATACTCACCTTGCATACTTTCAATATCATAAATAGCTTTACTCATATATGTACTAGGAATATCTAATTCAAACTGATAGTATGGTTCTAACAATAAACATTCACTAGATTTTAAAGCATGCCTTATTGCACGATATGTAGCCTCTCTAAAATCTCCACCTTCAGTATGCTTTAAATGAGCCTTTCCAGCAACCAAAGTTATCTTTATATCAGTAATGGGGGAACCCGTCAAAACCCCAATATGTTCCTTCTCTTGAAGATGTGTCAGTATCAGTCTTTGATAGTGACGATCCAAGGTATCTTCTAAACATTCTGTTTCAAACTGTAATCCTGCACCACGCTCAATCGGTTCTAACATCAAGTGAACTTCAGCATAATGACGCAAAGGCTCAAAGTGACCAACACCTTCAACTTTATGAACAATTGTTTCTTTATAAATAATTTGTCCTTGAGAAAAATCAACATTGACATGAAATCTTTCTTTCATCATATTCTTTAAGATTTCTATTTGTATTTCACCCATTAATTGGATATATATGTTTTCAGTTTTTTCATCACATTGAATATGTAATTGAGGATCTTCCTCAGATAATTGTTTTATATTTCTTAAAACTTCAAAACGATCACAATCCTTAGGTAAAATCAATTGATAATTCATATAAGGTTCTAACATTGGCAATATATGTGTATCTTCAAACCCTAATCCATCACCAGTCTGAACATCTTTAAAACCTTTAATCACACATATTTCACCTGCTTCTACACTTTCTACAGCCTGAAACTTATGACCAGAATATTGTCTTATTTGATCTACCTTTTCATCATTTAAGAGTTTCTCTTTAACCTTTAATACCCCACCTGTTATTTTAACATGTGTAAGGCGTTGTCCATTTTCTCTTGATATTTTATAAACTCTTGCTCCAAAAGTTTTTGGATATTTCTTTTGAATAACATATTTATCTAAACCATTTAAAAAGACTTTAATACCTTGATGTTTTAAAGCTGAACCAAAATAACATGGAAAGATATGTCGCTTATTTATATGCATAGCAATATCTTGATCATTTATCGTATTATTATTGAGATATAAATCTAATAATTCATCATCACATAAAGCAAGACTTTCATAGTGAAGCGAAGTTGTAAAATCAATACATCTTTCATCTAAATTATTTCTAATATCTTCTAATATCTCTTCTTGATTATAATGAGAAATATCCATTTTATTAACAAATAAAAATGTTGGTATTTGATAATGTTTTAATAAGTTCCAAATTGTTTTGGTATGTGCCTGTACACCATCCAAACTATTTATCACAACAATAGCATAATCTAAAACTTGTAATGTTCTTTCCATTTCAGAAGAAAAATCAATATGACCTGGTGTATCCAATAAAGAAATATGTGTATCCTTCCAATCAAAAGTAGCTTGTGATGCAAAAATAGTAATCCCTCGACTTCTTTCTTGTTCATCATAATCCAAGAGTGTATTACCATGATCAACTCTTCCACTTGTACGTATACTTCCACTTAAATAAAGCATACTTTCAGATAAAGTTGTCTTACCAGCATCAACATGTGCCAAAGTTCCAATTATTGTTTTCTTCATTTTCCCACCACTTTTCTTATTCATTATAAGAAGAATAAACTTAATTGTAAACAAAAAGTACTCTGTAGACATCTACAAAGCACTTCTATTTTACAATAAATTCTTACGTAATTCTTCTGCACTTGCTGCATGTAAATATGCAGGAGCAATATCAAATACTGTTTTACATCCAAACATACCTTCTTGATGCATTCTATAAGCTGCTCTTGCATAAGCAACCAAAACACTTGAAGTGAATTCTGGATTTGAATCTAATGTTAATTTATATTCAATAACATGTTTGTTTTCATTATTAATTCCTGTTGTCCCACTTCTTAAAACAACTCCTCCATGAGGAATACCTTTATGATCTCTTTGTAGTTCTTCATGACTAATGAAATGAACTGTTGTATCATAATCACTAAAGTAATTAGGCATTGTTTTAATCTCTGTTTCAATTCTTTGTACATCAGCACCTTCTTCAACAACTACAAAACATTCACGTGTATGTTTTTCTCTTGTTGTTAAAGTTGGATTTTCACCATTACGGACACTTTCTAATGCTGCTTCTACAGGAATTGTATATTGTCTAGCATCTTGTACACCATCAATTCTTCTAATTGCATCAGAATGTCCTTGGCTTACACCTTTACCCCAGAATGTATAATCATTTCCATTTGGTAAAATAGCTTGGCCATATAAACGATTTAATGAGAATAAACCTGGATCCCAACCTACTGAGATAATACTAATATTCTTATTTCTTTTACTTGCTTCATCAACATGAGCAAAATGTTCAGGGATTTTAGCATGTGTATCAAAACTATCTACAACATTAAAATGTTCTGCAAGTTCTACTGTTTGTGTAGGTAAATCATTTGCACTCCCACCGCATAATACCAAAACATCTATTTTATCTTTCATTTTAAGCAAATCATCCATATGATAAGCAGGTATATTTGTTACTGTCTTAACAAGACTAGGATCTCTTCTTGAAAAAACGCCTACAAGTTCCATATCTTGGCTATGTGTCACTGCACTTTCAACACCACGACCTAAGTTTCCATAACCAACAATTCCAATTTTAATTGTCATCATTTAAGCCTCCTTTATTATGATGATAGTATTTTATCACACTTCAAAAAAATTTGCACTAATTTTGTTCACATATTTTTAGAAAGAATAATTTTTAATATCTAACTGATAATATTGAAAAGCTACAGGAATATTTTTTGGTTTAAAGAGTTCATGAGATTGATATGAATATATCATTCCAATTTTTTCTAAAACTCTTTCACTTCTTTTATTCTCTACATTATTCTTTGCATAAATATTTTCAAAATGTTGTTGTTTTATTTCCCTAACAAATTCCTCAAAAATGTCAGCAATAATTCCTTTACCCCAATATCCACTTAACAATGCATACTCTAATTCTCCATGGCTATGCCATTCATCAATATGTGAAAGAGTTACAAAACCAATAACACGTTGTTTCTTATTATCTTCTATTACATAGAAACAATCTTGATTACTTTTCACTTCTTCAATATATCGTTTTGTATCTAGCACTGTATTATGAACAAACCAAGATAAATATAAATTAACCTCTTGATTATTCATGAGTATAAATAAATCGTTTAAATCAGAATCTTGATATTTTCTCAAAGTATAATGTTGTGAAGTTTTCGTTTCAATAATCATATCAATACCTCCCAAATGACAACTCATACTTTATCAAAATGTATAAACAATAACTATAATTTTCGCTCGCTTTAAAACGACAATTTTTTACACTTATAAAGAAAAGACCGCCTCCTATATAGGAAACAGTCAATATTTTATTAATTAAATTGTGGTAAGAATTCTTTATGAGCCTCTAACATTTCATCCAATATCTTTTTTGCAATTATTTCACTTTGTACAAGTGGATTGATTGTCATTGCTGCTAAAGCATCATTATAGTTCCCACTCACAGCAACATTAGTAGTTAAGATTTCAAATGCTTTTAACTGTTGTACTAATCCAACAACTTGAATTGGTAAAGCACCAATCGAAATAGGTTTTGGTCCATCACTCGTTATTATACTACTCACTTCCACAACAACATCATCTGGCAGACTTGAAATAGCCCCATTATTTAATGTATCAACAACTTGAATATCTCCTTTATCATTATATAAAGAAGAAATCAAATTACATGCAGCATCACTATAATAAGCTCCACCACGTTGTTCCAATTCAGTTGGTTTGATATCAAGATTTTCATCTTTATACTTTTCAAACAATTCCTTTTCAACTCTTTTGACAACTCTTGCACGGTTAGCATCTTTAGCAGCATCTTCTTGACAATGATCAAGCATTTGTTGTTTTTGTAGATAGTAACGAAGATATCCAATACCTAAATAGCCAAATCCTTTTAAAAACTCTGCACTCCAAGGAATATCAACAATATTCTTTAATGATTCATTACTTCCTTGTTCAATCATTTTATCAACTAATAATTCATTAGCGTTCTTTCCATTCAACTCAATATCAACAGCAAATATCATATGATTAAGTCCAGCAATCTTTACATCTAAATGATCATTATCCTTAACATTAAGAATTTTTTCAATATCCTTAATCATATTCACAGGTCCATTACATAACCCTATAAAACGTTTCCAACCCGTATGTCTAAATACAGCTTCAGCATTAATACCAGAAGGATTTGTAAAAGAAACAATCCAAGCATTTGGACATAACTCTTCACAATCTTTAATGATATCAAAGATAACAGGAATAGTGCGAAGTGCTTTAAACATCCCACCAGGACCATTTGTTTCTTGCCCTATAACACCATATTTCAAAGGAATCAATTCATCTTTATCACGCGCATCTAACTGTCCTACTCTAAACTGTGTTGTTACAAAATCAGCATCTTTTAATGCAGCACGTCGATCCAACGTCATATAAACATCAATATCTAGTCCCGCTTTTTTAATCATACGTTTAGCAAGGTTACCAACAATTTCTAACTTTTCCTTACCTTCTTCAATATCCACTAACCATAATTCTTTAACAGGCAATTCCTCATATCTCTTGATAAACCCTTCTACCAATTCTGGAGTATAACTACTTCCTCCACCAATAGTGACAATCTTAACACCTTTCATATTCTTCCTCCTTCAAGCATTTTGCTGCCTCGTTATCTAATACAACAATCACATTCTCATGTCTTTGAATAATCGAACTTGGAAAATCAATACTGACTTCTCCTTCAATCATCCTTTTCACCAACTGAGCTTTCTTTTCTCCCTTAGCTATCATCACTAACTGTTTTGCTTTCATGATCGTTGCAATCCCTTGAGTCACTCCTTGTTTAGGAACATCCTCTATCCTATCAAATCCATAACCTAAAGAACTCTCAATAGATTCTTGATGCAAATCAACAACATGACATTGACTATCAAAAGAACTTCCTGGTTCATTATAAGCAATATGACCATCCATCCCAATCCCTAAAACCTGAATATCAATTGGATGATTTTCAATTTCTTTTTCATACCTTTGACACTCATCTTTCATATTTGAAGCATGTCCATCAAGCGCATAAATATTCTCTTTTAAAATATTAATTTGACTAAACAAATCTTTATTCATTGCAGTTGCAAAACTTCTTGGATGATTTCTTTCAATTCCTACATATTCATCTAAATTAAAAGCAATCACTTTAGAAAAATCAACAAGCCCTTGTTTATATTGTTGAATAAAATAATTATATATCCCTAAAGGTGTTGACCCTGTCGCAAAACCAATAACTGGCCGTTGCTGTTGTTGAATAAAATCAACTATATGTTTTCCCACATATTCATCAACTTGTTTTTCTGTCTCAAATACACATATTTTCATATTTTCCCGTATCCTCCTTATTTAAATCATATTATATCATTCTGTAATATTTAAAAAAAGCAAACAAACAAAAGATGAAAAAAAGGCAAGTTTGCCTTTTCATTACTTATCTAAAAACCAATACAAAACTCATACCATCATCATGCTTTATCGCAAAAATCGCCCCATCCATCTTTGCCATAATTTCCCTACAAATATATAAACCCAAACCATTACCTTGTTCTTTGACACTATTACTTCCCCTAAAAAAGCTTTCAAACAAATGATTAAATTCATTATCACTAACTGATGAACCCGTATTAAAAATATGAATCAATTGACAATAATCTTCTTCATAAAAAGAAATCTTTATCTCTCTACCATCTCCATATTTAAAAGCATTTTCAAATATATTCTCAAGGACTTCTTGACCTCTTTCAATATCACCTTTTAAAAGTTTGTTTTCATATTTTTCAACAGTCAAATTTATTTGTCTTAATTGACATTGTTCTCGATAAATAGACAAGACATTATTGATAAGGTCTTGAAGATAAAAATCTTGATTATTAATTTGGATATCTAAGATATCTTCTCTTGTTGATGCCATAATTTCATTCACATACTTTTCTATTTCCGTTGCTTTTTGACCAATTTGAACAATGGCATTATCTCTTGCTTCATGACTTTCATAAATATTTTCTTCTAAAGCTTTTCCATAAAGTTTTATTAAGTTCAAAGGTGTTTTAATATCATGTGATAAAGAAAGTAACATCTTCTTTTTTTCTTTCATTAATTCTAATTGTCTTTTTTGAGAAATATCTAATGAATCTTTTAATTGACCCATACCCCACATAAATTTACCTAAATATTGACTCTTTTCTTCTTTAAGAGTTCCTTTAAAATGCCCTTTAGATAATTGTAATGGTAATTCTTGTAGACGCCAAAATGGCTGAACAAGTTTTTTCTTCAAATAAAATAAAACCAAAAGAATAAAAACTTCTAGTATCAAGAGACTGATTTGAATAAGCAAAAAGATATTATAAATATTTAATCTGGGTAATTCATAAACAAATTTAACATAACCTAATAATTCTTGATTTTGATAAAAAGGTATAATTTGCATTTTACTATTATGATTTTCTGCATAAAATGACTCTATTTTATTTTTATCATCTGTTTTATTTAAGAATTCAACATCTTGAATATACTCATATTGATGGATATCAATATTATCAATCGATGAAACATCAGTCAGTTCTGCCATAATGCGTTGACTTTCGATACGATAAGCATAATTGTTTTTAGTATCACTATTCAATATAAAATAACCACTTATCCCTGCAATCACAATATATAATATAACGGAAAGAATAATCATTCTATTATAATTCTTCATAACGATATCCTATCCCCCATACTGTTTGGATACGCTTTGGTTGACGTGAGTCACTTTCTATCTTTGCACGTAACATCTTAATATGAACGGTTAATGTTTGATTTTCACTCATACTATCCATTCCCCATATTTGATTAAACAAATAATCTTTATGTAATGTCTTTCCACTATTTTCTATAAACAATAATAACAATTCATATTCTTTGACATTTAACTCTAATTCTTGTTGATTGAGATAAACTTTATGTGCTTCTATATCAATTTCAATATTTCCTGATACAAGTCTTTTTGGTTTATGATTTAATCGTGATGTAATGGCTTTAACTTTTGCACAAAGAATATCAGGATCAATTGGCTTTTCAATATAATCATCAGCGCCTAATTCAAATCCCATTAACTTATCTGTTTTTGTAGACTTAGCACTTATTATTAAGATTGGTACTTGACTCTGATAACGGACATATTGACAAAATGCAAAACCATCAATACCTGGTAACATAATATCTAAAATAATCACAATCGGTGTATGAACATCAAGCCATTTCATCGCATCTTCAGCCGATAATGCATGATAGCACAAAAAGCCTTCCTTTTTAAGAAAGGCTTGCACAAGTAAAGCAAGTTCTAAATTGTCTTCTACTAGCAATATATTTGCCATATTTACCACCCCAATTTAATTAACCATTCATTCAATCTTCTTTCTCTTGCATGTATATCATCAGTTAACTCACATTTTCCAAGAGACATCTCATCGCGTATATCACCATCTTCAATGTAAAGAACACGTTCACATTTACTCGCAACTTTTAAATCATGAGTTACAAGCATAATGCTTGTTCCCTCTTGATTAATACGTGTTAATTCATTCATAACTTCAATTGAATTTTGTTTATTCAATGCACCTGTTGGTTCGTCAGCAAAGATAATCTTAGGTTGATTAATAAGGCTTCGACATATACAAGCACGTTGTAATTGTCCACCTGATACTTCTGTCACTCCATTATCAGATACATCATTAATCCCTAACTTTTGCATTAATATCTTTGCGCGTTCTTTAATCTCACCACGACTTTGTTTCTTTAAAGATTTAGAAACTTGATATGCTGGTAATATGATATTATCATAAACTGATAAATTTTTCAGCATATACATTTGTTGAAATACAAATCCCATCTCTTGTAAACGCAAATCACTTATTTCATTAGCTTTTAAATCAGTTAATTCCTTACCAAAGAAGTTGACTTTTCCAGCTGTTGCTTCATCCATCCCACTCACTGTATAAAGCAATGTTGTCTTTCCTGAACCCGATGGTCCCATAACAGCTACCATTTCACCTTCTTTAATTTCAAGATTAACATTTCTTAATACATTATTTTGACGCTTATTCACAATATATGTCTTACATAAATTTGTTACTTTTAAAGTTCCCATCATCTTATTCTCCTATTCCAAATTATTCATTTCTTTAATATTAATCTTTTTAATAGTGATAGTTGCGATAAGAGTTGCAATCACAATACCTATCAACAATACTCCTGGATATATAATATAAGCCTGTAAAGCATTTACTTGAATCGTAACATCAGCCCCCATAATTGCAAAGATTGGTTTCAAAACAAATTGATTACTTAGTAATGATAATGGCACTGATATAATCATCGAAGCCAATACAACCAATATCATACGAATAAGTTGCCATTGACGAATTGTTCGATTGGCAAATCCAATACTCTTCATCATTGCAATTTCACCTTTCTCACGTGTCATAAATAACTTTTCCATTAAAAGAGTTATAAGCATAATCACCGCACATAACATTCCTGTCATAGGTATTAACATTTGATCTAAACTTGATTGAATACCGCCAACATTTTGATCAATTAATTGTTGACTAGTTTTCCATTCATAATTAGGAAATTCCTTTTTCATCACTTCAACTAACTCATCTTGACTTTTATCAGTATCCATATCAACCATAATTGACCAATAATCAAACATAAATTGACTACTAAGATTTAACTTTGAATTCATTCTTGCGCTTTTCCCCATTTGCATATAATCAGAATAAGTTCCTGTAATTAAGAACATCTTTTCTTCACCATCAATATTCGCATTGACATAATCACCAATTGACCAATCATTTTCTTCCATAATGATTTTTGAAAAAGCAATCTCATTTTCTAAAAGCGGTGCTTTTCCTTCACTATAATCAGAAAAATCACGTTCTTTTCCAAGTAATTGAACAGTCATAATATTTGTTTTTGTAGAACTGTTTTCTAAATAGAAATTAAGGAAAAAGATTGGGACTGCAGTTAATTCAGTTTCATAACCCTTCTCACTCATTTCTTCTTTAACACGTTCTACCCCTAACATTAAATCCTTTGAATTATTATATTTTTCATTTTCTGTCTGTTCTATTTTACGAACATAAACAGAACTCTCTGGATCAAGACAGAACTTTCTAACCATTTCTGAACTTCTCATTGTATTGATTGTATTCAATGGAATTGTAATCAAGATAAAACTTACACAGAATGTAATAATTAAAACAATATAACGTGTAAGATGACTAAAGATATCATTAAGTCCTAGAAAGAAAGGAACAGATAAACGAGATGTTTTTGATAAACGAACTCCACTTTGATTATGAAATCTTTCACCAGTATAACCACCACGAATCGCAGTAATTGCTGAAACTTTATTAAGTTTTCTCGTACAGAAATAACAAAATAATAATACTAAAACAATAATAAATATAGCACATAGAATATGAACGGAAAAATTTAGTTCTGTACTAGCCATAATCATATTTTGATTGACACTATCTAACATCACTTGGCTAACCGGCACACTTATAAAGACTCCTAATATCGATCCAAGAGTCACTAGGACAAAGTACTTAATCAAATACAATTTCTTAATTGCAAGATTCCTTAATCCAACAGCCTTAAGAACACCTATTTCTTGATACTGTTCTTCTAACGAAAACACTAGTGTGAAACGTAAAACAAGTAAAGCGATAAGAATCAAACATATTCCAATAACTATAAGTAACGCAGCAATAAGCATATCAAAAGAATAAACCATTTTATACATATCAACCGATATGGTATTCATCACTCCTTCAAATCCCTGAGCATTTAATTCTTTTAAAAATATATCTGGCTGAGATGACATCACATAGTAAAGCCCTAGTTTTAATGATTCTTTTGAGAATACTTTAAAATCACTTTCATTAATAACAAGACGACTCATCCCAACTGTTTCACTACCGAAAGCGGCATCCTTCACAGCTTTCTTAATAACAAACTCTTTGGTGACTCCTTGATCATGAATCGTTAACTTATCGCCAATCTTCAACTTATTCATATTCATCATAGAATTAGAAATAGCCATTTCCCCTTCTTTAAGAGAAACTTCATTTCCATCATTATCAAATATCTTACAATAATCTACATCCATAGTTGATAAGAAGAGACTTGTCCCTCGATTATCTAATTCACTTTTCACTCCATCTTTATCAATTGATACTGATTTATCAGAAATTTCAAAAAAATGATTATAATCATAACTCTCAATAAGTTGAGATGATATCTTTTCATCTAACCATTTATTTATCTTATCTATATCTTTTTCTGAACTCATCACAATATTGCTATCTGGAACATTAGCATAATCCATATAATAATCAACAGCTGAACCAACAATTAAAATATTGCTGATACTGCTTGCTAAAAAGATTGTTGCGAGTGTAATAAATAAAAACAAAATAAGATTAACACCTTTTCTTTTCAACATATCTTTTTTAAGTATTTGTAATAACATATTTATTTCCCCTTTACTTGTTGATGAACTCATTATAAAGAATCAATTATTAAAAAATCCTTAAATCTTTCATTTATTTAAATAAAATTATACAAGAGCGTTTCTAATTGTGAAAACATTTTTTTAATATTATAATAAATGTAAGAGGTGATTCTATGCGTAATCATGAAATAACAAAGAAACAACCGCTATTAAATAAAGATGGTTCTTTACGTGAACCAGGTTGGTCTAGATCTTTAATTCAGCAGTATTCAAGAAAAGATATTAAGGCAGCCAAATTCCGTATTAAGGAATGGGATTATTATTTGATTGTGAATGAGGATTTTGGGATTGCAGCTACTTTATCAGATGATGGTTATATTGGATTACAATCCGTATCATTATTAGATTTTAAAAACAAATGGGAACATACCGAAACAATTTTAAATGTTTTTCCTATGGGAAAAATGAAAATGCCTTCTTCTTCTATTTCTGGAATAACACAATATCAAGATAAACGTTTATCAATGAAATTTATTGTTCAAGATCATAAACGTATTTTAAGTTGTCAGTTTAAAAACTTCTATGAGAATAAAGATTTGTCTTTTGAAATAGAACTTGATAAGCCAACAATGGATAGCATGGTCATTGCAATACCTTGGAAGGATAAAAAGAAAGCTTTCTATTATAACCAGAAAATCAATTGTATGCGAGCATCTGGCATCGTTCGTTATGATAATAAAACATATGCCTTTGATCCAAAGAAAGATTTCGGTACACTTGATTGGGGACGTGGTGTTTGGACATATGATAACACATGGTTCTGGGGATCTGGAAATATGGATATTCAAGGTATTCCTTTTGGATTTAATATTGGATATGGATTTGGTGATAATTCTGCTGCAAGTGAGAATATGTTATTTTATAATCATATTGCTCATAAGTTAGATGACGTTATATTTCATATTCCAAAAGATTATATGCAACAATGGACAATTACTTCAAGTGATAAACGATTTGAAATGACTTTCACTCCACTTCTAGATAGAGCCGCTAAAATATCAGCAATTATTGTATCTAGTGATCAACATCAAGTTTTTGGTTACTTAAATGGTATTGCAGTATTAGATAATGGACAAGAAATAAAAGTTCAAAACATGTTATGCTTTTTAGAAGATGTCCACAATAAATATTAAACAAATACCTCAATTCGTTAATGAATTGAGGTATTATAATAAAAGTTTCTTTTCTAACATAATTTGTTCAAACAAATGAATTCGTTTTTTAAACGTATGAATGAGACAATGAATATCATCCATTGTAAGAGTAAGACATCCTTGATATCGAATGAGCAATTTTTCAAACATATCTACAACCTTTAACATTTTATCTATTTGATTATGTTCAATTGATAAATCAAAATAATCTTTTACAATATCACTTGTTATAAAATCTGATGAAAAAAATTTCATATCAACAACTTCATCATCCCAATAATCTGATGAAACATTTGTATTTAAACCTCTTCCTGTATCAAAAATAGGACAAATTGATTCCCATTGCATTGTGTCAAGATTTCTAATAACACCGAAATTCCCTAAATGTCGATCTTCATTAGCAAGAATAAAATCAAGCATAACCATCTTTTGTAGATATTCTTTAGCGTGAGGAACATGATGTTTATTCAAAATATCTAAATAAAGATAATAATCCTGGGGAGTATTGGTTTTTTTATCAAGACTCTCATTTAAGATTTGATAAGCGGGGATAAATTCTTGATGAGATTGTATCATCGTTGGACATACACTAACTAACGTAGTCGATTTTTTTCCTTCTAACATCGTACATTTATACGGAACATAAGGCACTTCTAATATACTACATAACTGTGATGCAATGACTTCACAGATAGGCTCAAATCGATATATTGTATTTGCCCCTTTAAACAATAAGTTTTGTTCATTTTGTTTGATCCAACATTTACTCAGTTGTCCATTTGTAGACATATTCGGTGTGTAATTTGTTTTTGAATCATCATATTGGGAATTAGAATCTAATTGATATCCAAATGTTGCTTCCATAAATTGATAAGAATTATAATGATTATCAAAATAATTAATAGTCTTCCAATCAACTTCCTCGCAATTAGGCTTAAACCAATATTGATCACTTAATGATAAACCATATCCACTAATCATTGTTTCAGTTGTTTCTCTTTGTTTTAAACTTTCTAATAAATATTTAAGATTATCTCTCAATGGCGGAATTTTTCTATCTTGTAACCATCTATAAAATTCCTTTTCTAGGTTTTCTTGATGAGTTATAAATGTTAATGGTGCATATGTTAAATCATATCTTTTAACAATACCTAAGAAGGCATTGTATTCACTATTATATTCAAAATCCAATATCTTCTTATTTCTATTCATCATTGTATATAACATATTCATCACCACCTATTAGCATTATACATGATTTCAAAAGACTTTAAAATAAATTCATTATAATTAACTTAATTATGATTCATCTTAAAACAAACAAATTATCCTTTGGTAAAATAAACTGTAATATTTAAAAACTGTAAAATCTTTATAAATAAAGATAATACAGTTTAACACTAACGCTTAATTTCTAACTTTCAATTGAAAATAAATAATGAAGCATATCCACATGGTAATATTGAGTTATAAATTCATCTTCGATTTTCATTCCAAGATTTTTAGCAAGTTTTATTGATGCTTGATTATCACGTTTGATTATGCAATAAACTTTATTCACCTTATATCTATTAAAAGCATATTCCTTACAGCCCTTAGCAGCCTCAATTGCATAGCCATAATGCCGAAACTTTTTTTGAATAAATATCTAATTTCTAAGACTTCTGTATTTTTATATGGCTGAAGCGTTAATCCAGCTTGTCCTATCATTTCTCCAGTTTTTTAAAAATAACAGCCCACAATTCAAATCCATATTTCCGATATCTTTGTCGTTGTCTATTAAACCATTTTCTTACATCTGCATCTGTAAAGATATGTTCATAAGCATAAACAACTTCTGGATCTTGTAATATTTCAGATAGATCTTGAATATCTGATTGTTGCAATTCACGTAAGATCAAACGATCTGTTTCTAATACTGTCTTATTGCAATTATCAAAACACATATTTCCACCCTTTACCCACATATATTTTCTAATATAGTATTCATATCTAGAACATCGGCATAACGATTATTCCATATTTTGTTTTCATAATATAAACATAAATCTTTCGCACTAAAAAATTCATTATCAAAAGTTGTTGTTGTCTCTTTTGCAATAATAACATGATATCCAAGTTCATAAGCTACTTTACAAGTTACATCAAAACAGTATTCAGTTTGCATTCCACACATTAAAACATTCTTTATATCAAGAGATTGTAAATGTAGATTTAAATCAGTATGAAGAAAAGCGCTGTTAAACTTTTTATCAATAATTTTTTCATTATCATATGGCATAAAATCTTGGTATATTTGCCAACCTAATGTATCTTTTTCAAGTTCATCTCCTTTACCACCATCATGTCTTATATGTATAACTGGTATATGACTACCTCTACATTTATTCATTAACATTTTTATATTTTCAATCACTATATCTCTTTGGTAAGGATTATTTTCAATTAAAGCAGTTTGCATATCTATAATCAACATTGCATCATATTTCATATTATCACCTATCTATATTTTTTTGTTTTGTTTACGTTTAATCAATAAAAGTTTTTCCATATCCTCAAAAAGGGAAGTATCTGTTAACTCGAACATCAGCCATTTACCATCATGAAAAGTTTGACTATTATCATATATATCTTGTACACTCATTGAATAACTGCTTCTGTTTTCCTCAAACTGAGTTCTTTCATCTTTACCCAATATCACCATAAAGCCAAAACAATTCTCTTTAGCATAAAGTGCACAAAGTGTCTTGCCACCTTTACGATATTTATACTCATACGTCCATTTCTTCCCACCATTATTCCACATACAATCCATATCATACTTTGAATCAATCATAACACATAGTTTTACCCACACATCATACAAAGATTCGCCCATAAGATTTATCATTTCTTGTTCACTTGGTATACTTTCTAACATATTTATCATCCCTTCATCTTAATTTTCAACTCTATCTTATAAAACTTATTATATCCAATACTTCATAGTAAAACCACTATAAGATGACAAGAAAAAAATTATAATTTCTAAGCCTATTCTTGAAAACTTAAATAAAGTTTTCTATTTATACCAGTTTTAAAGAAGTGACCTTCCTTAAAGTCTAAGCGATATATCTAATAGAATCTTTTTTTATTTTTATGATAATAAGTCCATTTACCATAACCATGTCACTATCATCCTGCAATCATCTAATGATACATCTATAGAATCTTTATATCATTCTACATTCTTTTATTCTCTTTTCAAACGATTCATTAATACGAGAATTATTTTGATATTCTATCCTTCTTATTACATAAAAGACTGCTTTATATATACTTACTACATCCCTCATAACAAAAGACCTCTCCTTTCGTTTCCAACGTTTTATTTACGTTGGCTACTTGAGAAAGATCTTATTCATCAACATTACTACTTTTCATGTTTATTTATATTTCAAATCTCTTCACTTGTTATTTTTTAACTTAAGTGTAAAAGATGTGAAAGACAAATCATTTTATCATAACAACATAACCAAAGTTCCTATCACAATTAAACTCAACCCAACAAATGATTGACGATAAATCTTTTCATGAAAAATAAGATACGAGAATAACACAGTAAACAAAATACTAAGTTTATCAATTGGAACAACTAAACTTGCTGGTCCATCTTGTAAAGCTTTATAAAAACAAAGCCATGAAGCTCCTGTTGCTAGTCCTGATAAACATATGTATAAGTATTCTTTTTTTGGAATATTACGAATTGTATTTTCTTTATGAGTCACAAAAACAACTACCCAAGCCATAATCAATACCACTCCTGTTCGTAATGCAGTTCCTAAATTACTTTCAATACTTGTTATTCCCAATTTACCTAAAATTGTGGTTAGACTCGCAAACACTACTGATAACAAAGCATAAATAAGCCATCTATTATCTTTTTTTGTGTTTTGAATATCTTTCTTTTCTAACATAAGATATGTTCCAACACCCATACTTATCATTCCTAATAACTTATAAACATTTATTGTTTCTTGAAAAATGAATAAAGATAAAATAATAGTAAGAATAACACTCATTTTATCAACTGCTGCTACTTTATTAATATGACCTAATTGAAGTGATTTAAAATAAAACAACCAAGAAGCTCCTGTTGATAGTCCAGATAAGACTAAAAACAAAAAGGTTGTTAATGATATATCTTTAATTGACTCAAATGAACCAACAATTCCTACCATAATCCATGAGAAGAAAAAAACAACAATAGTTCGTATAGCAGTGGCCACATGAGAATCAGTATGACGAATTCCACACTTTGCCAAAATAGATGTAATTCCAGCAAAAAATGCAGATCCAAAAGCAAAAATTATCCACATATTTAAATACTTCCTTTTTTAATCAAACTTTAAATCTTTATCATTAGTTTACCACTTCCATAAAGTTTTCACAATAATTGATATTTTATCATTTTAAAGAAAACAAAACAGACATTTGTCTGTTTTGTTACTTTTAATTCTATCTTTTAAATTCAACTTATTATAGTGCTTGCGCACTAAGAATGTTACCATTCTGATATAAAATCAAAACAATTAACTTTTTAAACATAAATACATATCTCTTTATGTTTGAACCATACAATAAAACATAAAGTTTTAAATTCAGTTTTATGGTTTTACAACAATGTTCACAATCTTATTCTTAACAACAATCACTTTAACAATATTCATACCATCAGTATGCGTTTTAACATTTTCTTGAGATAAAGCAGTTGCTTTAACAACTTCATCATCTTCATCTTTATTAACTGTAATCTTAGCACGAAGTTTTCCATTAACTTGAATAGCCATTTCTACTGTAGATAAAACCAACATACTTTCATCATAAGTAGGCCATGTTTGATAAGCAATAGATTCATTATGTCCTAATAATTGCCACATTTCTTCACCTAAGTGAGGAGCAATACAACTTAACATTTTAACCAAACTTTCAGCATAAGGACGATATAAAGTATTGGCTTTATATGCTTCATTTACGAAAATCATCATTTGTGAAATAGCTGTATTAAATCCTAATGTTTCATAATCATTTGTCACTTTCTTAACAGTTTGATGATAAACATAATCTAATGCATGATCGTTTTCATCACTTAATTTATCAGATTCCATAAGTAAACGATAA
>JAVWHX010000019.1:0-36049 GCA_036639875.1 Coprobacillus sp. | reverse complement strand
GATCATATTCAAAATTATATTTATCTTTTATATGATGACATATTTCATTAAGCTTTAAGTCGTAGAAAATATCTTGAAGGAAAAGGTAACCACAATTAAAAGACATATTCATATCTTTCTTAATACGCTTAGAAGGAGATAGTTTAAGAATAAGGCTAAGGTTATCATCTTTTTCTTTTTGAGTAAGAAAAGCGGCACGTTCATTAGCCCAAGAGATGACATCATCACGGGAATTATTGTGTTGAGGAAGAAGGGAAGAAAGAGTCCCAAGTTTTTCAACAATACGAGAAGTATTTTTGCCATTCTTGTCAATAAAAGATTTAATAATATAAAAAGATTCAGAATTTTTAGATTTAGTAATTTTAATACGCATATAGAAAACCTCCTGTATAAGGACATTATAACACATATTACTATAAAGTACGATATAAAAATACTTAAAATTTGACAAAAAAATAACGCCAAACATATATGGCGTAAGGGTTTTAAATATATGAGGTTGTGTAATGGTGTCAAACTTCCGTGAAATAAGTAGGTTTTTACTTTAATTTTTTTGTTTTCATATTTTGAAAATAATTTCACTTAAAAAACAATAATTTTCACTTGAACAAATAGTGAAATAAGTATAAACATGCTATAATTACTAAAATGAGGTGAAGTCGAATTATGTCAAAACAAATACGAATGATAGATATTGCAAATAAATTAAACATTTCTTTAAATGCAGTTTCAATTGCACTTAATGATAAAGAAGGAGTTTCTCATAATTTGCGTATTCAGATATTAGAAGCAGCAACAGAAATGAATTATCCATTAAAAAAGCTAAATGTCAAAAAAACTTTAAAAAATAAAACATTGGTTGTTTTAATTGAAGAAAGTAAAGCCAAAGATAAGTTCTATTATCTTGATTTACTAAAACATTTAAAAAAAGATGCTCAGTTGTTTGGTTATCGTATTCTAGTTGAATATTACAATCTCAATCATTTTGATGTTCCTAAGTATATTAGTGAACATCATGTGGCAGGTGTCATTATTCTTGGAAAAATAAATGATGAAGTTATTTATTCACTTCGCTTATATATTAAGGAAATTGTTTGTGTTAATCACTCTATTCCTTACTTTAATATTGATACAATTATTACAAATGATTTTCTTGGTGGATATATCAGTTGTGATCATCTTATAAAAAAAGGTTGTAAATCAATTGGGTTTGTAGGGGAAATAGAAAGTTCAAAAAATTTCAAGCAAAGATATCAAGGTTATCGTCAATGTATACACAATCATTTTCAAATAAAAAACTATGAAATTGTTTCTTTAACAAAAGGAATTGAAAATGCTGTGCTTAATGACGATTATCGTTATATTCAAAAGATGTTGTTAACATATCGGAAAATGCCTGATGCATTTGTTTGTGTCAATGATAGGAATGCTGCGATTGTCATTAAAGCATTGCAATATAATGGATATAAAATACCCAAAGATATTAAAGTGATAGGATTTGACAATATGGATTTTTGTGAATCTATGAGGCCATCTTTAACAAGTTTAGAAGTTAGTCGAGGACAAGTCGCTAAAAAAGTCATTAGAAGAATACACGAAATGATACATGAAAATACAATACCTGAAACAATTATGCTATCACCACAAATTATTGAAAGAGATTCTACACAATAAAAAAAAAGATGTATAGATAAAATCCATACATCTTTTTTGATTATTATTTATTCTGTAAATAATGGTGTTGATAAATATCTATCACCTGTATCAGGCAACAATACAACAATATTCTTTCCTTTGTTTTCTACTCTTTTTGCAAGTTCAATCGCTGCAAAAACTGCTGCTCCTGAAGAAATACCAACAAGAATACCAACACTTTGTCCAATCTCTTTTCCTACTCTAAATGCATCTTCGTTAGAAACAGGGATTATTTCATCATAGATAGAAGTATTAAGTGTTGCTGGGATAAACCCTGCACCAATACCTTGAATTTTATGACTACCTGCTTTACCAGTTGATAAGACAGATGAATCTTGTGGTTCAACAGCAACAATCTTAATATCAGAGTTTTGTGATTTTAAATATTCACCAACTCCACTAATTGTTCCACCAGTTCCTACACCAGCTACAAAGATATCAACCTTTCCATCTGTATCTTCCCAAATTTCTGGACCAGTTGTTAAACGATGAACTTCTGGATTTGAAAGATTATCAAATTGACTAGGAATAAAACTATGAGGTATTTCTTTTGCTAATTCTTGAGCTTTCATAATTGCTCCACTCATACCCTTGCTACCTTCTGTTAATACAAGTTCTGCACCATATGCTTTCATCAATGTTCTTCTTTCAATGCTCATTGTTTCAGGCATCACAATAATTGCACGATAACCTCTTGATGCAGCCATAGAAGCTAGACCTATTCCAGTGTTTCCAGAAGTTGGTTCAATGATGACACTTTCATTATTAAGAACACCTTTTTTCTCTGCATCTTCTATCATGGCTTTCGCAATTCTATCTTTTACGCTTCCAGTAGGATTAAAATATTCTAGTTTTCCTATAAGAGACGCCTGTAAATCATATTTCTTTTCTAAATTCACTAATTTTAATAAGGGTGTTTTCCCAATCAGTTGATCAACTGATGTATATATATTTGACATAAATGACTTCCTTTCTATTTTATAAGTTCAAATGCTTTTTGTAAATCTTCTAAGATATCTTCAATATGTTCTGTTCCAATTGATAAACGAACAGTCGTTGGTTTAATTCCAACACTTAATAACTCTTCTGCACTCATTTGAGAATGTGTAGTTGAAGCTGGATGAATAACCAAAGACTTCACATCAGCAACATTTGCTAGTAAAGAAAAGACTTCTAATGATTCAGTAAACTTCTTTGCTTGATCTTGAGTTCCTTTTAATTCAAAAGTAAAGATTGATGCTCCACCTAATGGGTAATAGCTATCATATAATTCTTTTTGATGTCCATTAGATAATGAAGGATGATTAACTTTTTTAACTAGTGGATGTTGATTTAAAAACTCAACAACCTTTAAAGCATTATAAACATGTCTTTCTACACGTAATGATAAAGTTTCTAATCCTTGTAATAATAAGAATGAATTAAAAGGTGATAAACATGCTCCTTGGTCTCTCATAAGTGTTGTACGAATCTTCATAATATATGCAATATTCCCACAAGCTTCACTAAAAACAACTCCATGATATGATGAATTAGGTTTTGTTATTCCTGGAAACTTATCATTTTGTGTCCAATCAAACTTACCTCCATCAATAATCACTCCACCTAAGACTGTTCCATGTCCTCCAATAAACTTTGTTGCTGAATGAACAACAATATCAGCACCATGTTCTAAAGGTCTAAATAAGAATGGTGTAGCAAAAGTATTATCTATAATCACTGGTATTCCATGCTTATGAGCAATGCCAGAAATAACTTCTAAATCTAATATATCTGAATTAGGATTTCCTAATGATTCTAAGAAAATTGCCTTTGTGTTTTCTTGTATTGCTTTTTCAAAGTTATCAGTATGACTCCCATCTACAAAAGTTGTCGTAATACCAAAATCGTTTAAAGTATTCGCAAATAAATTATATGTTCCCCCATATACCGATTGCGAAGCAACAATATGATCTCCATTGGTTGCTATATTTCTAATTGCATAATCAATAGCTGATGATCCAGAAGAAGTTGCCAAAGCAGCTGCACCACCTTCTAAAGCTGCAATCCTTTGTTCAAATACATCCGACGTTGGATTCATTAATCTTGAGTAAATATTTCCCCCTTCACTAAGAGCAAAACGTGCTGCTGCTTGATCAGAATCTTTAAACACATAAGATGTTGTTGCATAAATAGGTACTGCCCTTGCATCAGTTGTTGGATCAGCTTGCTCTTGTCCTACATGTAATTGTAATGTCTCAAATTTTAATTTTCTATTTGTCATACATATACCTCCTATATACCCACTAACTTGATAGGTTTATAGGGATTATAGCACAATAACCTACAAAGTCAATAGGTTAAACAAAAAGTTCTTACATTATTTGTAAGAACTAGATCACAAAATCATTTCCTTCTATTGCACTATTTATTAAATCTATTAAAGTCATTGACTCAAAATAATCATCAATTATTTTATCTAATTTCTGCCACATTGGTAAAGTCTTACATTCCTTAGAACGTTTACATTGATTAGGTGAACAATCTAGACATGCAACAGGCGCAAGGCTTCCTTCTGTAAGCTTAAGAATACTTCCAATTGTATATGTATTTGCTGCTCTTGTTAATCTATAGCCACCACCTTTACCACGAACCCCTTGCACAAAACGTGCTTGTGATAAAGTCTTAATAATAATTTCTAAATATTTTTCAGAAATATTTTGTCGCTCAGCTATATCCTTTAATCGTATATATTCTTCAGGATTATGTTCTGCTAAGTCAATCATAATACGTAAAGCATATCGACCTTTTGTAGATACCATCATACTTCTCACCTCTATAACCTATTATAGTACAGGGTTAATACGATTGCAATTAAAAAAGACTCCTAAGAGTCTTTGATAATTAAGCTTTATTAACGCTTCCGAATAATTCCATTTTTTCTTTAACACAATCTTGAATTGCAGCAGCACCTGGAGCTAATAATTTACGAGGGTCAAATCCTTTTCCTTCAATATCTTTACCAGCTTCAATATATTTACGTGTAGCTTCTTGGAAAACCAATTGGCATTCAGTGTTAACATTGATTTTAGAAACTCCTAAAGTAATTGCTTTAGCAATCATATCAGCAGGAATACCAGTACCACCATGTAATACTAAAGGTAAAACTCCTGTTTCTTTTTGAATTGCATCTAATGCAGCGAAGTCTAAACCTTCCCAGTTTTCTGGATATTTTCCATGAATATTTCCAATACCAGCAGCTAAGAAATCTACTCCTAAATCTGCAACCATTTTACATTCTTTTGGATCTGCAACTTCACCTTTACCTACAACACCATCTTCTTCTCCACCAATTGAACCAACTTCTGCTTCAATTGATACACCTTTAGCATGGCATAATTCAACAATTTCTTTTGTTTTTGCAATATTTTCTTCGATTCCATAATGAGAACCATCAAACATGATTGAAGAGAAACCTGCTTCTAATGCTGCTTTAGCTCCTTCATAACTACCATGATCTAAATGTAAAGCAACTGGTACAGTGATTCCTAAAGTATCTACCATTGCATTTACCATTGCATAAACTGTTTTAAATCCAGTCATATATTTAGCAGCACCTTCAGATACTCCTAAGATAACTGGTGATTTTAATTCTTCTGCAGTTAATAAAACTGATTTTGTCCATTCTAAGTTGTTGATGTTAAATTGACCAACAGCATAATGACCTGCTTTTGCTTTTTGTAACATTTCTGTTGCTGAAACTAATCCCATATGTATAATCTCCTTTTCATTTTTTTACATTCCTATCATACACTGAATAATCAAAAATTTCCACAATTATTCAATATTTTATTCATTTTCTTTATTTAATTTATTGATAATAGTCAACTCTATTTCACAATAATGAATAAAACTATATTTCTTTTTAGAAATATAGTTAGATATGACTAATAACAATATATATATTTATAAAGATTATAAATGTTACTGTAATAGAAAAAACTCTCTTTATAACCTTCTCACTAGAAATCTTATTAAAATATGAACCAATCATTCCACCTAAAATAGCACTTGGAATAACCCACAGTAATATTTCACAATCATATGATTGAAAACCAGTTGTCAAAAAGATTGTCATTAATTTTGAAATTTGTGAAAAGAGAATTGTTGCTAATGAAAAAACAGTTGCTCTTTTAATATCAATACTAAAAAACATTACAAACACAGCAACATTAATTGGTCCTCCACCTATTCCTAAAAAACTAGATATAATCCCTAAAGATATTCCTACTAAAACATATACACTTTTCTTATTAATAGAAAATGTAATTTCTTTATTAATTATAATAATTGTTAAAGTTAATAAAAGTGCTAATATTAATGCTTGAACCATTTTCACTAAAGTTTCATCAAAACTATTTAAAACATATGAAAATAATTGACTTCCTATATTACCACCTAATATTGCTCCAATACCAATGTAAGAAATCATTTTCCAATCAAACTTCACGCCATTTTTTAACTGCCTAAATATCGAATATACAGCCATTGAAAGAACAGCACAAGAAGAAAAAAAGCTAATTGAAGAGATATCATGAAAACCAACTATATCAAGCATTGGTTTAATAATAACTCCTCCACCTAGTCCTGCTAAAGAACCTAACAAAGTAGATATCAAAACAATAATACTATCAATTAATGCCACCAAAAATTTTGACCTCCTACTTACTTTTATACAAATCTCATATATCTATTTTATCAATATACTTCAATAAATCTTGATAACCACAATAGTCATCATCAAACAAACAAACATTCTGTCTTTTACATTGACCCTGACACATTTTATAATATTGACAATGATCACATAGATTACTAAAACATTTATCTTCAGTTAAAAAAAGACTTAATCTTTGATTTGTCATTATATCTTTCAAATCTATATTATGAATATTTCCTAATCTATATTTATCTATAGCATAGAAATCACATGGAAAGATATCACCATTTGCTTCCATAACAAATTGAAATGAACAATATCCTAACATCCCACATGAACATTCCTTAACTCCTCTTTTTAATAGAGCAATCTGCTCAAACAAATCAATATGAATCGACTTATCATTAATAAACTCATCATATAACTCTTTATAAAATCTTGCGTATTCTTTAGGTTTCAAACCACCAGTTCCATCTAAAAACGGTAAACATGGAATGAATTGAATATATTTATAATTCATTGTTTTATAAAAATGATATATTTCTTTTGCATAGGTAGACATTTTTGGTGTTATTACACTTAAAATATTAAAATCTATAGAATTCTTTTGTAATAACGTAATACCTTTAACTATTTCTTTATGAGTGTTTTCTTTATTAATTATTCTATAATAATCATGGACTTCTTCCACACCATCTAACGATACCCCTACTAAAAAATGATATTGTTTAAAAAAATCAACCCATTCTTGATTAATGAGTATCCCATTCGTTTGGATAGAAAACGAAATAGTATGTATCTTATTTACTTTGTTTACAATAGATATAAAATATCGATAAAAGTCTATCCCAGCCAATAACGGCTCTCCACCTTGAAAACAAAACTCTACCTGCATTGCAGATTGTTGAATATTAAAAACTTTCTCTATAATCGTATGAATTGTTTTTTGAGACATCAGTTTTGAATTGATATCCCTATATTGAGATACATCTTTATAAAAGCAATATTCACATTGCATATTACAAGAAGAAGAAACAGGCTTTATAAGAATTGTTATTTTTTTCATAGTTCTCTCCTCTATTTATGTATCATCCCTAATTATCATAATAAGTTATAACTGCATTACTCATAACTGAAAAAAGAAAAACAAAAAACTCAAAATGAGATTCTTTTAGTTCTTCAGATAAATCAAATTTAATCTTCATATCAAATAAATAGTTTTGTAATATTTTATCATCTAAACAAATAACACAATTTTGTATATCTGTTTCTAAAATTTTAGAAACCAATTTATGAGAACGCCTCATCCATCTTCCACCATATGTTAAAAACAGAATGAAATCAACATTATCAAGTACATAATCCATTTTATTTATTTCAGTATTACATAAAATGATATCTACTTTCTTATGATATTTTTTCAATAATGCTTGAAATAAAACAACTGCTGATAACTCATGAGAAGCACAAAAAATTGCAATCCTACTATTATCTACAATTTTCTGTATAAGTTCATTAATAATAGATTTTTCAATCAATAGTAAAGATTGATTAATCAAATAATCAAACTTTACTTTTGTATTCAATATTGCCTTATTTATTTCAATACGCTTTTCATTAGAATGACAAACAATTTTTTGAAGATTATTTTGTTGAGTGACATTATACTTCAACTCTTTAAAAGAATCATATCCTAACTTTTGACAAAATCTTGTTATACTTGCTGTAGAGGTACAGCAAATTGTTGACAATGTATCAATACTCATATTAGAAATAACATCAATATGTTGTAACATTTCCTTAGCTATAATATAGTCTAAAGAATCTCTAAAGGATAAATTAGCAACCTCTGCTAACTTATAATAAACATCATCCATAATTTCACCCCTCTACTTTCAGTATAACTTTAATCATCATTCATATCAATAAGGTGCTACTTTTTTTAAATTATTGTAACTACAGTTTTGTATCTTCTTAATCATTTTAGATCTCATCATAAACATAATATCTTTATACTCTTCATATTTGGAAACATCTCTCATTTCAAAAGGATCTTTCTTCAAATCGTACAACATTTCTTGATCATCAGTATTATGATAGTATTTATAATTCTCATCACGTACAGTTGTTTCATTAAGCTCATCAGTTATATATTCAACAATTATTGAATCTTTTGTATAGTTTGCTTTTCCTTCAATTAGTGGTTTAAGCGAAATACCTTTTAAATAACTTGGCTTTTGTATACAAGCATAATCCAATATCGTTGGCACTACATCAACTGCTTCACATAAATTATTTATACGCTGTCCAGCAGGAATAACATCTTTATATTTCATAATATACGGTACATTGATTATACAATCATGACCTGGCATACCTTTATGAACTCTACGATGATCCCCAAGATATTCTCCATGATCTGATGTAAAAATAATCAATGTGTCATCTTCTATATCTTTTAATTCTGCAAGTATTTCTCCCACACAATCATCAACATGAGTTGTTAATGCAAGATAATTTGCATATATCTCTTTCCACTTTTCATCAGTTATATAATCTAATTTATGGAATGCTTGTTCTCCTAGATAGGATTTCATCAATATATCATCTTCAATAGATTGTTTAGGTAAAGGCATCTCATCATATTTATACATATCTATATATTTCTTGGGGGGATTAATAGGCGCATGAGGTGCATAAAAACCAGCAATCACAAAGAATGGTTGTTGATTATTCTTATGATTTCTTATATATTGACAAACTTCATCCTTAACAAAACAACTATGAGTTAAGTCATCATCACCTTCAAAAACATAAGGTTGATGGGGAGAACGTTCATGTGTACTATAGACATTTTGTCCATAGACTTTTCCTTCTGATGGTAATCCAACACGTACTTTCTCTACTTGACTTTTATCTTTAGATTCAACCCATTTTATATATGCATCATCATAACATCCTGGTTCATCAGAGATTATTAAACTATCAAAACCATAATGAGGATGACAATCAGTATGTTGTCTATTTGTATGTGGCAGAAAATGTAATTTACCTATTTGCGCACATTGATAATCATACTGTTTTAAATAATGAGCAATTGTCTTTTCAGTTTCAGGTAATGGTATTCCATTATCTCCAATATGAAGTTGAGTAGGATATTTCCCAGTCAACATGCACATTCTACTAGGCATACACACAGGATTATTCACATAATAATTATCAAAACATGTTCCTTCTTCTATTAATGAATCAATATTAGGGGTAATGGCTAATTCATTGCCATTAGCCCTAATAGAATCAAATCTTTGTTGATCGGTATAAATCAAAACAACATTTGGTCTTTTAGGCATTCACTACACCTTCTTGAGATTTATTTGTATGTAATTTAGCATTTGCTTTTTCACTAATTCTAATAAATGGAATATAAATTGCTACCGATAAAGCAAATAACCCAACTTGCCATAATACAGACATAATATCTCCTGCTGTAGAAAGGAACATATTGATTCCTATTGGGATAGTCCATGGCACTTGAATTACGATTGGCGCAATAGAACCAATTGCACTAGCAAAATAGGCAATACTATAACATACTAACGGAGCAATTAAGAACGGAATAACAAGAATTGGATTGAACACTATTGGAAGCCCGAATACAACTGGTTCCGATATATTAAATAGTGATGGTACTAATCCTATCTTTGCAACTTCTCTATATTCTGATGTTTTCGCAACAATTAACATTGCCACAATAAGTGCTAGAACATTTCCGCCACCACCCATTTTTGTAAAGACTTCAAAGAATGGAACACCTACAAAGAAGTTTGGAATTGCTTCATTTGCTGCAAAAGCAGCAATATTAGCTGGCATTAATTCACCAAACACAACAGTATTGATTGGTCCCATTAATAAACCACCATGTAATCCAAAGAACCATGCTGCATATGTAAAGAAACAACTTAACAATCCACCTAAATATGATGTTCCTACAATTTCCCTAATTGGTGTTTGTATCACTTGATATATAAAAGTAAATAAGTCTACTTTTGCATATGTTATTAATACAAACTGAATAATTCCACCAACAATAAGAATAATTAATGCAGGGATCATAACTAAAAACGAAGATAATACACTAGGTGGAACACTATCTGGCAATCTAATAGTCAAGAATTTAACTTGACATAATCTCTTCAACAAAGGCGGGATAAGCAAACCTAATAAAATAGATAAAAAGAATCCCTTAGCTCCCATATAATTTGTTGAATATGAACCACCTACCAAAACACTTTTTCCACCTTCAGCTAATGTATATGCAGCCTGTGGTAAAAACATAAAGTATAACATGACATTCACAACAATTGTTGAAATAACATCACCTTTTAATTTCTTAGTTAAGAAATATGTAATAGAAATAGTTGCAAGCATAGATATAAGTGGTATTGTTGCATTATAAACACCATTTATAAATATCTTCCAGTTATCTCCAAATGAACTTGTTAAAAACTCTGCCACAGCTGGAATTGGGAAGTTAATTAACAATGTTAAGAACGAACCAATAATCATCGCTGGCATCGTTGCAGCAAACCCATCTCTTAATGAAGAAATATAAAGATTCGAACTTATTTTTACAGCAATTGGAAGTAACTTATCTTCCAAAAATTTAGATAATCTTTTCATTTTTCTCTCCTCCTGAATTTACTATAGCATAATAATTTTAAAAATATAAAACCTTACATTTTTTGTATGAACTTTCATAAAATGTAAGGTTTATAATATTTTCATTTAATTATCTATTCTTTAATTGCTTTTTCTAACTGTAGTAAAGCTTTTTCTAGAACTACGCGTGGACAAGCAACATTAAACCTTTCAAACCCTTCTCCACCTGTTCCAAAAATATAACCTTCATCTAAATACAAATGAGCTTTATGAAGCATTAAATCTTCTAATTCATCTTTATTTAAATTCAATGCACGCATATCAACCCATATCAAGTATAAACCTTGAGGTTGAATAACTTTAATATTTGGTAATCTTTCTTTAAAGAAATTAATCATAAAATCAATATTTCCTTGTAGATATTCTACCAACTCATCTACCCATTTATCTCCATATGTATATGCTGCAATACAAGCATCTAATCCAAATATATTAGGATCACCTATACCTGAAGCATTTTTTTCTTTTATAAATATTTCTCTTAACTCTTTATTTGCAATAATAATATTTGAAGTATGTAATGCTGCTAAATTAAATGTCTTAGAAGGTGCAGTACAAATAATTGTAAAGTCTTTAAAAGATTCATCAACATTATAAAAAGGAATATGTTGATTGTTTTTATATACAAAATCCATATGAATTTCATCACTAACAACAATTACATGATGTTTCTTACATATATTCCCTATTTGTAGAAGTTCTTGTTTCGTCCATACTTTTCCAATTGGATTATGAGGATTACATAAAATAAACATCTTAACATTATTTTCAATAATATTCTTTTCGAATAATTCATAGTTACATGTATATTCAATTCCATCAAAATCTAAAGGACACTCAATAATCTTTCTCTCATTTAATTCAATTGAAAAATCAAATGGATAATAAACTGGTTTCATAATCATAATAGCATCATCTTTACATGTATACGCTCTTACAGAAACTTTCAAAGCAGTCACAATTCCTGGTGTCGTGACTATCCAATCACTTTGTACATCAAAATGATGTCTTCTTTTCATCCAACCTATAACAGTTTGACAATAAGCATCAGTTATCATAGCATATCCAAATATACCATGCTCTGCTCTTTTTATTAATGCTTCTTTTATTTCAGGTAGAGTTTCAAAATCCATATCAGCTACCCACATAGGAATCAAATCTTTATCATCTTGATGATTAAGTTCAAACTTAGAAGAATTTGTTCCTTTTCTATTTATAACTTTATCAAAATTATACATTATCTTAACACCTCTTTATCTATAAATTGTTGTTTAGAAAAATGAAATAAGCTTAATCCTAAAGCCATTGATAGATTCAATGAATCTATCTCTTCACTATGAGGAATAAACACACTTTGTCCATATTCTAAATAAGAATCATCTAACCCACTACTTTCATTCCCAAAGACTAAAGAGTGAATATGAGTCGATGAAACATTATGAATATTCTTAGCTCCTTTTAGCATTAATGGATAAAATTCATGATGTTTATATATGTCATAATATGTAGAAAACTCTACAAAATATTGGATATTCAGATGAAAGATTGCTCCCATTGAAGCTCTTATAACCTTAGGATCAAAGATATCTACAGATGGTTTGATAATAACCAAATTCTTATATCCAAACCCTAACATTGTACGCATCATCGTTCCCATATTTCCCATATCCATAGGATTGACTAATACCACATGATTATCATCACTTAATTCTCCTACATATTTCTTAAAAACTCCTATCGCAAAACAATTGTTTTTAGGACTTAACTTTTCAATTGTTTGATCATGAATATCTATATGAATATGATTGTCTTTACATAATTCTTGGATAATTGGATATCCTTTATTTTGTTCAATAGAAGAATGAACAACAACTCTTAAGACATCCTTTGATCTTGTCTTTAATAATTCTATAGTTGGAAACACTCCTAATGTATAAGATGTTTCATCACCCTTTTTATATACTTTCATAATTACCTCTATCCATTATTAATACTTTTAATTGTCTCTAATTCTTTCATAGCACTTTGTTGTAATGAAATAAAATGTGCTTTATCAAATGCAGCACCATTATCAATACATTCAAATAATTGATTATATTTTTCAACAACAACTTCTAATAAAGATTGTTTAATCACAAAATCTAATTCATTATTGGCTTGCATCATTAATTGATTAATTGATTTATACTGTTCTTTAAATAAAACATCATAATCAACCTTTGTTTTCTTAGAAAATAATCCCATAAAGTATCCTCCTTGTCTTTTTCTATTATACCCATATTTGAATTCAAAAGTAAACATGTTATAATGAATCGAAAAGGAGTGATACAATGCATAAACTAGCCTGTCCAAAATGTCATCAACCACTTGTATTAGAAAATAATACATATCGATGTGTTAATAATCATTGTTATGATTTATCAAAATCAAAATATATCAATCTCTTATTAAACCCTGATAAAGCTTGTAATCTTCCAGGTGACAATAAAGAGAGTTTATTAAGTAGAAAAGCTCATTTGAATCAAGGATACTATGATGTTATCTTAAATGAGGTTGTAAATTATATCAAACAACATAATCATCCTGATATGCATATCTTAGATTTAGGTTGTGGTGAAGGATATTATACTTATCGTATGAAGCAAGAATTAAGTGATGATACAACAATCTATGGTTTAGATATTTCTAAAGATGGTATTAATATGGCAACAAAATATACAAAAGATATTTATTGGATTGTTGGTAATTCAAAGAATATTCCTATTGTTGATCATTCATTAGATGTTATAACTGCATTATTTACAGTTGTAAATGCTGAAGAAATGAAAAGATGTTTAAAAGAAGATGGATATATTATTCATGTAACTGCAAATAATCATCATCTTGTTGAATTTAAGGAATTAATCTATGATGAAGTTAAGATTAAATCAGATGAATATATTCGTTTGCCTTTTGACGTTCTTGAAAGTTATGATTTTAAACAAACAATTCATTTAAGAAATAAAGAAGATAGTCTTAATCTTTTAAAGATGACTCCTCATTACTATCATATCAAAAAAGAAAGAAGACATGTCTTAGATACTTTAAATGAATTTGATGTGACTATAGATATTAGAATCACAATCTATAAAGCTTAAAAGTTCCTATTGTTTAGGAACTTTTTTCATTCTTACCATCTTAAAGACATTCTTATAATGTGTATCAAATAATATCTTTGAATCTATTATTCTTCTTTCTCCGCAATCAGAGAAGATAATCAAGTCATTGTTATCTTTTCTTTCATAACCACTTAAACATATCCAATGCCAATTATCATCTTCTAATTCTTTAGCATTATGATGAAGTATTAACATCGATACAGGGTGATTATCATCAATACTTTCTAACACAAAAGATAAAGCATGTTGATGTGATAATGATTTCTTTTGATAAACAGGTTCAAGATGAAAATGATCTTCATTGATTCTTTTCACAAATGTACGTGCAAACTTATAAAGATAAGGATAACCCATTGTTCCTGGTTTCATTAATAAAAACATTTCATTCATAATATCTAAAAACTCTGCTTTAGAATATGATGATTGTTGGTGATAATAACCATATAAATTACTTGCTAGAACACTTGCACAGCCAGCTTTCTTAGCCCATTTATCTTTAAACCATTCTTGATCACCACCATATCCAATACATTCATTATTTTCATAAATACAAGGTATTGATAGTTCCATAATCATCCTCCTCTATTTCATATAGTATATGTTATTTTTTAAATAATTCAAATAAAAAGCAATATTATATTCTATGATTTGTATAAAATATTTTTTCATTGTGTTAGTGTCATCATAGTCTTGAATCGACACTTTGTTAATGCTATCATTAATTTATAAGAAGTTCTATTCTTAACAAGAAAACAACTTATTTAATGAATCTGTAATAAACTATATTTAGTAAACACGCGTAAGTGTTTATATAAATTTCATTTACGGAGGGAAAATAAAATGAAAAAGATAGTTTTTGCGTTGATGGTGACAAAACAATTATAACTGTTGACGAAACATTAGATACACTTAAAGAAAAAATGAATACTTTATTAAAGAATGCTAATGTAACAATAGATGAAGTTAAAGAAGCATGTGCTGAAAAATAAAAAACTACCTTTCGGTAGTTTTTTTAATATCTGTATTCTGTTACGGGAAAACGAATACTATTTTAGATATTTGGGACAGATACATAATACCACAAATAATTCCTTATAGTTTTCAAAATTTGAAAACTATCTCTCTTTAAAATATATTTCAATAGTGAAATAAACTTCATCTTCATGGCTTCTACCTTCAACAATATAACGATTTTTTTCATGACCAAGGTAAAGAGAAACATTCTTTGAAGGCCTTATCTCTTTCTTATATTGAACAGTTAAATCACTTACAAAAAATTTCTTATGAATATCAAAATCAATAAGGTCTAATGCCCATTGAATATATCTTGTATTATTCATATGCATATTTGTATCAACATCACTATATAAAACAGTTCTTTGAGATACCAAATTCATTTCTATATCAATTTTTATATTTTGCGGAGCAGGTAATGTCATTTCATGATTAACCTCTAACTCTGCTAAACCTATTTTTTTAGGAGAAGTGATTCTTCTCGATTTCATATCTATTAATGTCCATACTGATGAACAGTAACCAATTTGTTTTGACATTGCATGAATAAAATAATATCTAGGATAAGTTACAAAACTATTCTTTCCAACAATTGTAGATAATTCTAATTCATCATGAATATTTATCGGTCTTTCTAAATGCAAAGTTTGTTTTGCGACAACCCAACCATAATGTCCTCTTAATGATTCATTATAATATCCTATTTTTTTTGCATTCAATGCTGCTATTTTAGAAAAACAGTTAAAGAGATGACAAAGTTGGTATTCTTGCATAAAATCTAACTCATATCCTTCTATCTTTCTAGTCTCATAACTCATCAAATCTTTCATAAATTCACATCCTTATATGTCATTATATAACAAAATAAAGAAGATTTCACATATTTTCATTTTTTTCTATACGAAAAGCGAAAATATATGTATAATAGTATTTATGAAAGGAAGTTGATCTCATGCAAGATATAATCTTATCGATTGTTTCATTTCTATTATTAATTATTATAGTATGGTTTACATATTCAATTATTAACATTATCGCTACTATAATTCGTTGTAAAAAACTAGATCATTCACTTAAATTTGTATTCAACACAAAAGGAAAAGTTTTCTATTCTATTTTAGCTATTGTATACGCTGTTGGTACAGTTGGTGGCATTATCATGATGATTCTTGGATTAACAGGAAACGATATGAATATGTATAGAAATGGACTTAATATAACTGCATTTGTAAGTGTTGCTTTTGGTTATTGTGGTTCTGGAGTTGTTCTCGTTGGTAGAAAAAATATGATGGTTGGAAGAATGATGATTGATTATAGAAAGTTAAAGAAAGTCAATTTCTCATATGACAACAAAGTGTCATTTGTATATGCACAAAAAGATTATAGTTTTTCATCACGTTTTGTTGATATCACTCAACTTAGAAAAACAATATCACGATAAAATATAAAATGATAGCGTAAGACTCTCAGTCTTACGCTTGTTTTTTTTCTATGCTAAGATCAAATTGACTATAGTATAGATTATGATAGAATCCGTTTTGTTTTAACAATTCGTGATGTTTTCCTTGTTCAATAATTTGACCATGATTCATAACTAAGATTTGATCTGCTTTTTGAATTGTAGATAATCTATGAGCAACAATAAAGGTTGTTCTTCCTTGCATCATATGATCAAATGCATCTTGAATTTGTCTTTCTGTACGTGTATCAATAGATGAAGTTGCTTCATCAAGAATCAACATTGGTGGTTTTAATAACATAATTCTTGCAATGCACAATAACTGTTTTTGACCTTGTGATAAGTTCCCACCATCTTCACTTACCATTGTTTGATAACCCTCTTTTAATTTCATAATAAACTTATGAGCATGTGCATTTTTAGCAGCCTCTATAATATCCTCATCACTTGCATCTTTACCATAAGCAATATTATCTCTAATTGTACCAGAGAATAACCAAGAGTCTTGTAAAACCATTCCATATAAACTTCTTAAATATTCTCTTTCCATATCTAATGTAGAAACACCATCAATAGTAATACAACCACTCACTGGTTCATAAAATCTCATTAATAAGTTTATCAGTGTTGTTTTTCCACATCCCGTTGGTCCTACAATGGCAATCGTTTGACCTGGTAATGCTTCTACATTTAAATCTTCAATTAACTTTTGATTTTCTTCATAAGCAAAACAAAGATTTTTAATTTGAATATGTCCTTCCACTTTATCAATAACTTGAGGTTTTAAAGTATTCAATTCACTAGGTGTATCTAATAAAGTAAACACTCTTTCAGCACTTGCAAGTGCTGTTTGAAGTTCTGTAAAAACATTAGATATTTCATTGAAAGGTTTTGTATATTGATTAGCATAACTTAAGAAACTTGATAAAGCCCCTACACTCATTTGTCCGCTTACTACATATAATGCTCCACCAATGCACACACTCCCATAAACAATGCTATTAACCACTCTTGTACTTGGATTTGCTAGAGCACCTAAGAACTGTGATTTCACACCACTGACATATAACCTTTGATTTATTTCTTCAAATGTTGCTTGATTTTCATCTTCATAACCAAATGCTTTAACTATCTTTTGATGTCCAACCATTTCTTCAACATATCCACCCATTTCACCTCGTAACAATAATTGTTCCTGAAAGAACTTATATGTCTTATGAGCAATAACACTCGCAACAACTAATGATAATGGTGTTAATACAATAACAATCATTGCAATTGTTGTATTGATATAAACCATAAAACCAATCGTTCCAATAATCGTAGCTATCCCACTAAACAAATGTGTGAATCCTTGTAACAAACCATTACCAATCAAATCAATATCATTAATCATTCGACTTAACAAATCACCATGCGCATGTTTATCAATATAACTTAATGGTAAAGTTGAATATTTTTCAAATAAATCCATTCTTAAATCTTTAGTAATAGAATAAGTCATTGTATTAGAAACACGCATAACTCCCCATTCAAATAAGGCACTTAATAACACACTTCCACCAATCAATGCTAACTTATAATACAATTGTTCAAATTGAACAAGATTGACTCCTATCAATTGATCAACAGCTTGTCCAATAAAGATAGGAGTTAACAACACAAAGATAATTTGAAAACTTGAAAAAAACAATGCCAAAACAAAATATTTTAAATAAGGTTTACAAAATACAAACAACCTTTTTAACGCTTTTATCTGCATTATGCTACCTCCATAGATAATTGTGAAGTTGCAATTTCATTATATATATCACAATTCTTCATCAAATCTTCATGAGTTCCTATACCCACAAGTTCACCATGACTTAAAACCAATATCTTATCAGCGTGCATCAAGCTACTGACCCTTTGAGAAACAATAAGTGTTGTTGTATGAAGACTCTTTAATGATTTTCTAAGAGCTGCATCAGTAGCAAAATCTAAAGCACTAGCACTATCATCTAATATCAATATATCTGGTTTTTTTACAACGGCTCTTGCTATCGTTAATCTTTGTTTTTGACCACCTGATAAGTTCTTACCACCCTGATTAATTCTTGTTTCAATCCCTTTTTCAAGTTCTTCAACAAAACTTGATGCTTGAGCAATCCTAAGTGCTTCTTTAATTTCTTCATCACTAGCTTTCTTATTTCCCCATAAAATATTTTCTTTAATACTCCCTGAAAACAATACAGCTTGTTGAGGAACCAAACCAATCATTTGTCTTAAAGTTTTAATTGGGTAATTTTGAATACTATTTCCATATATTTTAATCATGCCACTATCAATATCATAAAAACGAGCAATTAGATTAACAAGCGTAGTCTTTCCCGAACCAGTTCCACCAATAACACCAACTGTTTCACCTTTTTCAATTGAGAAAGAAACATCACTCATAGCGTGCGTCTCTTGATAAGAGAAACAAACATTGTTAAATTCAATAAACGTATCTGCTTGTTTTAAAGGTATTGATTCTTGAGAAAGAATCATTGGTTGTATATCTAAGACTTCCTCAACACGTTTATAACTTGCATTCGCTTTATTAAATATCACAATAACATTAGCAAATACAAACATAGATAATAAAATCTGATTCATATAGTTAATTAAAGCAATAACTTCTCCTTGACTCAGGTTACCACCATTAATCTTAATTCCAGATACATATAAAATGATAATAATAGCACAATTCACAATAATACTAGTACTAGGATTTAATAATGCTGAAATCTTACCAACCTTAATTTGCATATCTTTTTGTTGTTGAGTAGAATCCTGAAATCTTTTTCTTTCTTGTTTTTGTTTAGAAAAAGCTCTTATAACACGTATTCCTGATAAATTCTCTCTACATATTAATGAAACTTTATCTAATTGTTTTTGAATCTTTATGTACATTGGTAATGATTTAACCATAACAATATAAATTGTTAAAGCTAATAATGGAGTACATAACATAAAAATAATTGCCATTTGAACATCTATTCGAAATGCCATAATCAATGATCCAATTATTAAAAATGGTGAACGTGAAACCAAACGAATAGCCATCGCAACAGCCAATTGTAATTGATTCACATCATTACTTAATCTTGTCATCAATGATGGTGTTCCAATAGCATCTAAATCTTGATAATCATAAGCATTAATAGCTTTATACATATCATTTCTTAAATATGTTCCAAACCCTTGAGATGTCTTTGATGCATAATATTGGCAAACCAAAGCACAACAATATCCAACAACAGCTAATCCTAGGAGAATAGCCCCGCTTGTTAAGATATAATGTTGATCTTGATTATGAATTCCATTATCAATAATATCAGCTACCACAAGTGGTACTAACAATTCAAAAAAAGCTTCTATCATTTTAAAAACAAAGCCAACAATCGCTTGTATCTTAAATGGTTTTATATACTTTATCCACATATATATCCCCTCCTTGCCTTATTATATTAGAAATGATATTATATGTATAATATATATTAAGTATGTTTATTATATTTTTTTAGTATAGGAGAAAACTATGGATATTAAACAAATGTTATACTTTAAAACAATTGTAGAAGCTGGAACTATTTCTAAAGCTGCTGATATTTTACATATGGCTCAACCGCCATTATCTACACAACTCAAACAGTTAGAAGATGAACTAGGTGTTCAACTTTTAATTAGAGGACATCGTAAAGTAGAATTAACGACTGCTGGTCGTTTATTCTATAAGCGTAGTTTACAAATGATTTCATTAAGTGAAACAACTCTTCATGAAATGAAGAATACTCAAAATGAAACATTACATATTGGAATTACTTCATCAAATTCTGCTTTGATATATAATATCAATAATTATTTATTTCAAAACCCACAATTATCTTTTCGTATTCATGAAGGAACTACATATGAAATGATTGATTTATTAAATGCTCATAATATCGATATTGGAATTGTAAGAACACCTTTCGATCAATCACAAGTCAATGCTTTCTATTTAGATGAAGAACCAATGGTTGCGGTTGGAAGTCAAGAATTACTCAATCCTTCTATGAATCAAATGAAAGATTATCAAAATATTCCATTAATCATTCATCAAAGATATTTACCTCTTATTACTGATTATTGCCTCAATCTACATTTTAATCCCTTTATTAAAGTAACAAGTGATGATTGTAGAACATCTTTCATATGGGCATCTTTACATCAAGGAATTGCAATTGTTCCTAAAAGTGCATTATCCCTTATTGATAATAAACAATTCTTAACTGTTACGCTTAAAGATAAAGAACTTTATACAGGTGTTGCATTGATTACTCGTAAACAAGAAAACCTTGATAATCGTATCCAAGAATTCATACAACAATTTATTTGAAATAAGTGAAAACAAAATCACATAAATATCTAGTATCTTGAATCAAATAAATAAAGAATATATATTTGTTTATAAATACTTAATTATATTTAAGAATTTCTTAACTATTTTCATATTAAATTTGTTATAATGTAAAACGAGGAGTTGATATTATGATATTTGAAGATCGTTTATATAAAATAGATATGTTTATTCTTGCTGTTTTGTCATATCATGATGCAAATAGTGAAACCCTAACTACAAATATCAATCATTTAACTCATCAATTATTTGAGTTAAAAGATGGAATAGTTTTTTCACATCTTCATTATTTAGAAAAAGGATTACTTATTTCTCAATATCAAAGAGATGAAGATGTTTATTATCATATAGAATCTGCAGGAAAAGTAAGATTAGATATGTTAAAAAGACAATACTATAAAACGATTAATGAAATAGATAATCTTCTCTCTTTTCAGGAGGATTCTTATGAATAAAGTCAGTCGGCAATTTTACAATAAGATTCATCGTTTATTCCCTCTACTTGGAAATGAAGAAAAGCAATTTTTAAATAAGTTTAAAGAACACTTAGAAATTTATGAAACAAAGTATCCTTCTCAAACTTATGATGATTATCTTGAATACTTTGGTAATCCTAAAGATATTATTTCTACATATTATGAACATATTGAAAGTGAGTATATTGTTACTCATATGAAATCAAGAAAGATTATTAAATACTTAAGTATAACTTTTATTTGTGTCTTTATTGCGGTTTCTATAGCATTAGTATTTTTCCGTTATAAAGAGTATCAATTAAGTAAAGAGAATCAATATTTTTATACTGAAGTCATTGAAGAAGTTGCTGAGGAAGAAATTACTCAATAGAAAGTCTTTCATGATTTTCTTTTTTAATATATTTGATTTAATGAAGGTTATAAATGATTAATGATATAGTTATGATGAAAGGATGATATTTATGAAAATTATGATTGCTTGTGATTCTTTTAAGGGAAGTTTATCTTCATATGAAGTTGCTGATTATATAAAAAAAGGAGCTATGAAAGTTTTTCCACATAGTAAGTTTGAGGTTATTGTTATGGCCGATGGTGGGGAAGGAACTGTTGATGCGATGATTTCAAGTATTGGTGGTCATATTGAAACAGTTACTGTTAAGAATCCTTTATATCAAGATATAGAAGCAAGTTATGGTATCTTAAAAGATAATAGTGCGATTATTGAAATGGCAGCCGCTTCAGGGTTACCATTGGTTGAAAAGAATAAAGATATATATAAATCTTCTACATTTGGAACTGGTCAACTCATTAAAGCTGCGTTAGATTATGGTTGTCAAACAATTTATATTGGAATTGGTGGAAGTGCTACAAATGATGGTGGAATTGGTATGGCAAGTGCATTAGGAGTGAAATTCTTAGATAGAGATAAGAAGGAAGTTCCTATAGAAGCTTATTCATTACCTTTGATTGAATATATAGACATGTCTGATTTAGACCCACGTATTCATCATACACAGATTATAGTGATGTGTGATGTTGATAACCCATTATGTGGAAAGAACGGTGCAAGTGCTATCTATGGGCCTCAAAAAGGTGCTACATCTGAACAAGTGACTTATCTAGATCAAGGTTTAAATAAGCTTGCTAGGGTTTGTAAAAAGACTGGATTGAAAGATGCAAGTGATATTCCTGGAGCTGGGGCTGCAGGTGGTTTAGGATTTGGTTTAATTACTTTTTTAAATGCTCAACTATCAGCTGGAATTGATGTGGTTTTAAATGCAAATCATTTTAAAGATAAACTTGATAATGCTGATCTTATCATTACTGGCGAAGGAAGAATTGATTATCAATCTATTCATGGCAAAGTTCCTACAGGGGTTGCTAAAATGGCAAAACAAAAAAGCAAGCCTGTCATAGCAGTTGTAGGATGCATTGGTAAGGATGCTTCACTTGTTTATGATTATGGGATTGATAGTATCGAAAGTTGTGTTTATGCTCCTTGTACATTAGAAGAAGCATTAAGCAAGGCTGGGGAAAATGTTGAAAATGCTACCGAAAGAATATTAAGATCTATTCAAATTGGAATGAATATGTAATAAAAAAGGACATGATGTCCTTTTTTATTACTATAAACATTTTTTTATCCTTTTCAATTGAATAATACTAACAATAAAACAAAATAAACTAATAAGTATAACAGGTAACAATAATTCTAATGTTATGGTTGCTTCACTCATCATTTGATAACACCATGTCGCTGGAAATATTTTTCCAACCATTTGTAAAAACAAAGGAAGCATTGAGGAAGGAAACATAATTCCTGATAACATAATAGATGGTAAGAAAATAATTTGCCCAATCATAGTTAATTGTGAAGTTTTCTTAACAAGCATTCCTAATGCTGTTCCTATTGATAAACCAGAGATAATATAAATCATTAGTTGTAGTATATAAATAAAAGTGTTATCTGGTCGATAAACATTAAAGATTATCGGTCCAATCAGATAAACAATTATACTAAAGATAAGACAATGAACAAATGCTGAAATAAAATTAATAATAGCTACATTAGATAATGGAATATGCCCAACTTGATATGATTTTTTTATTTCACTTCCATATACATCAACAAGCATAATTGGACTTCCTACGATTGTTCCCATTGTTACTCCAAATATTGTCATAGATGGTATTAAGGTTTCTTTTGCATTAGGTAAAACACTTGAAAAGATATTACCCATAATAAGAAAGAAAGCTAATGGTACTGCATAATAAGTAATAAAAACACCTTTATCCCTAATATCTAATTTCCATTGTAAAATAAAACTATACAAGAAAGCTTTCATTTTAGTTATCCCCCTTCACTATATCAATAAAAGATTGTTCAAATGAAGGATGTGAAACTTGAATATCTTTAACTGAGACATGATAATCTTTAGATATCTTAACAATATCCTCTAAAGATGAAACAATATTTGTTGATTCAAAAACATATTCTTTATCCTTCAATAAAACTGCATTTATTTTTGATAAATCAATATTTTTTGAAAAAACAACATGAATTTCATAACGATCATGAATAACAGAAGTTAATTCAGTAGGTGAACCTGTAAAGACAATATTTCCTTCTTTTAAGATAATCATTCTGTCACAAAGTTCTTCAACTTCTGCCATATCATGACTTGATACAATAATTGTTTTTCCCATAGCCTTAAGTCTTTTCATTTCTTTATGTAAAGCTATTCTTCCTTCAACATCTAAACCGGCAGTTGGTTCATCAAGAAATAAGATATCTGGATTTCCAATTAATGCAAGACATAAATGAAGACGTCTTTTTTGTCCAGTTGAAAGTTGTTCATATTGTTTATTTTGAAATTCCAATACGCCTAATCTTTCAATCACTTCAGTATCCAGTTTTGTGTGATTCCATAACTCAAACATATGAATCGCTTCAATCGCCTTCACATGAGCTGATAACGTTGATGATTGAAGTTGTATCCCAATACTCCCATTTATCTCCACTGTTCCTACATAGTCTCTTAATCCTTCTATACACTCTAATGCTGTCGTCTTACCAGCGCCATTAATCCCCAACAACGAGAATATCTCTCCCTTGTATACTTGAAAAGAAATCTGATTAAGAACTTTATGATTTCCGTAACTTTTGTTTAACTCTCTTACATCAATTGCAATATCCATTAGACCTCTCCTTTTCTAAATGTCTACTCCTAAATCTTTAAAGAATTCATTGAGCACTTCTTCCATAAATGGATCTACCTCTTTTTGTTTTAAAGCCGTATCCTCATCCCAATTTGATTTATCTGAATTGAATTCTTGTAGTTTTGGTAATAAAGACATATCTCCACCAGTAAAATCATTTATCAATTTCCACCACTTTTTAGCAAACTCTTTGCTTTTATCACTAGTAGGAGATTCCCCATTTCTTTTTAACTCAATACCTTCCTCAAGAAGCGTTTGATAAGTTTCTAAAATCTGTTCACCTAATTCTGTTCTTGATGAAAAATGCTCTCTTAAATGTTCATTTAAAGAATCATCAAAAGCATTGATTACCCAATAGTTTTCATTACCCCTTCTAATCAAAGAAATAATATCAGCATATCTATCAAAATTCACTGTCTTCCTTTTTAAAACTTCTTCTTTTAATAAAACAAGAGAACTTGAGACTTCTTGAAGTTTATTGATTTGTTCTTCAATTGATTTTTTTTGGCTTTCAAGAACAGTTGCGACTTCTTCTGGTGTATTTAAATCATAGATTTTACCCTTAATCTCTTTTAATGAAAATCCAAGATATTTTAAAGTTAAGATTTGATTTAATTGAATAACATCTTTAGAAGTATATAGACGCCTTTTCCCTTCACTTAAACAAGAAGGTTTTAGAATACCTTCTTGATCATAATACTGTAAAGTTCTCACAGTAACATTCATTTTCTTAGCCAATTGACCAACTGTTAATAAATTATTGTTTTTCATATTATTCAACTCCTACCTTTATTATACAATATGACGTAACGTCATAAGCAAGAAAAATAGACTTGGTTACCCAAGTCTATCTCTATCTATATTTGGTAAAGTAAATCCTCGCCCTTTAACATTATGAATCTCACTAGCAATAATAAACGCTGCTGGATCAATATCCATAACCAAATCATTAATCTTAGCATACTCTCTATTATTCACAACAGACAATACTGCTTGTTGGTGATGTTGGAAGTAACCAGTTGTGACATTAACAAAAGTACATCCTCGATCAATTTCTTTGAAAATAGCATCTGCTATCTCTTCATGATGTTGTGATATAACGAAGACTTGTAAATTCTTCTCCCCCATAATAATGACTTGATCTAAAACAAATGTTGTAATAAGAACAGTGATAATTCCATAAAGTATACCTTCAAAACTTGTAAATGAAACCTGACCCAATAAAATAACTGTATCCAAAACATTCATTCCAATTGCAACAGATATCCCTAATTTCTTATTAAGAATAATAGGTGGAACATCCATTCCTCCTGTACTATATCCTAATCGTAAAACTATTCCTACTCCTAAACCAGTAAAGATACCAGCATATATACATGATAACAACATATCATTTGTAATATTTTGAAGTTGTGGCATATTTTCAAATAAAGCTAAGAAGAATGGAAATAAGAAGGAACTCACAACTGTTCCTGCTGCAAATTTCTTACCTAATACGAAGAATCCTAATACTAACATAAACATATTAATAACAAAAACCATTGTTGCTAAATCCAAAGGAATAACTTGGCATATTATTAAAGATAATCCTGATGCTCCGCCAATAATTAAATTAGCAGGCACTGCAAAACTAGCAACACCAAATGCCAAAATAGCATTTCCTATGACAACCAGAATAGTATCTCTCATAATTCTTTTTACGCTATGCATACAATTACTCCTTTACAATAGATTTTAAATAAGCATAAATACAATCATCTAAATCACCATCTAAAATAGCCTTTGGATTATTAGATTCATAACTACTACGATTATCTTTAACCATTGAATATGGATGTAAAACATACGAACGAATTTGACTTCCCCATTCAATAGCTTTTTGTTCTCCTTTAATATCACTTAATTTAGAAGCTTGTTCTTCTAACATTCTTTGATATAACTTTGATTTCAACATAACCATCGCTTGTTCACGGTTTTGTAACTGTGATCTTTGTGACTGACATGTCACAACAATATTTGTTGGTATATGTGTAATACGAATTGCTGAATCTGTTTTGTTGATATGTTGTCCACCAGCTCCTGATGCACGATAAGTATCAACTCTTAAATCATTTTGATCAATCTCAATCGCTATATCATTATTAAATTCTGGCATAACATCAATAGATGCAAAAGATGTGTGTCTTCTTTTTGCAGAATCAAAAGGGGAAATACGAACCAATCTATGAACCCCTTTTTCAGCTTTTAAGTGTCCATATGCATTATACCCAATAAAACGAATAGTTACAGATTTTAAACCTGCTTCTTCACCATCAAGATAATCTAAGACTTCTACTTGAAAGCCCTTTTTATCACCATATCTTTGATACATACGCATTAACATCGCAGCCCAATCTTGTGATTCAGTCCCACCTGCACCAGGATGAATTTCTATTATGGCATTATGATGATCATATTCACCAGAAAACAATAATGTCTTTTCATACTCATGTAAAGCTTCTTGAAACTTTTCATAATCTTGATCAAGAGCTTCTTTAAAATCTTGATCATCTGTTTCTTTTACATATTCATAAGTCTCTTCTAATTCATTTAATAAATCAGATAACTGTTCATAACTATCGGCAGTTTTTTTCATTTCATTCAACTGATCATAAGTCTTTTTAGCAAGTTCTTGATTATCCCAAAAATGCTCATCTTCAGTTTGAATTGTTAATCCTTCAATTTCTCTTTTTAAAACTTCAATATCTACTGAAATATAAAGTTCATTTAGCAATAAACGGGCTTTTTCAAGCCCATTTTTTACTTCATATAATTCCATTATTTAAATTCTAATTCAATTTGAACAGCAGGAATTTGTTGTTCTTGTTCACTACCAGGAGCAATACCCATATGAACAATATTTCTTGAGATATCTTGAGAAATTGATTTTGTCATTTCTTCGAACATATAGAATGCTTCTTCTGTATATTCTTGTAATGGATCTCTTTGTGCATATGCTCTTAAATAAATACCATTTCTTAATTTTTGCATAGCATCAATATGATTAATCCATGAATGATCAATAACACCTAATAAAACTCTTCTTTCATAATCAAGTTTTACCTCAGCAGGTAAATCCTTATTAAATCTATTTTGATATTGCATATAAACAACTTCAGATAAGCTATTAATAAGTTTTTCAGGATCAGAAGAAACTTCTTCAATATTTTGAGCTTTTAATGTTGCTAATAACATATAGTTTTTAGAAACATATTTCAATAATCCTTCAACATCAACAACAGGTACTTTTCCATCATTCTTTGTAAAACTTCTTACAGAGAACTCAGTCGCTTGATTAAACATACCCTTAACAATTTCACCTAAATCTTCTTGAGACATAATATCATCACGTTCTTTATACATAATTTCACGTTGTTGTCTCATAACATCATCATATTGTAACAATTGTTTACGGATATCAAAGTTTTGACCTTCAACACGCTTTTGAGCACTTTCAATTGATTTTGTAACCATTTTACTTTCGATAGCTTCATCTTCTAAATATCCAGTAAATTGTTGAATTCTTTCATTCGCAAATCTTTGCATTAATTCATCTTCAAATGAAACAAAGAATAATGAACATCCAGGATCTCCTTGACGTCCAGAACGTCCTCTTAACTGATTATCAATACGTCTAGATTCATGTCTTTCACTACCAATAACCATTAAACCACCAACTTCAGCAACACCTTCACCTAACTTAATGTCAGTTCCACGTCCTGCCATGTTTGTCGCAATTGTAACAGCACCTTTAACCCCTGCTTTTTCAATGATTAAAGCTTCGCTTGCATGGTTTTTAGCATTCAATACATTATGTTTAATTCCACGTTTTGTAAGCATCTTGCTTAATACTTCAGATGTTTCTACAGAAACAGTCCCAAGTAAGATTGGTTGACCATAACTATGACGATTGACAACTTCTTCACAAATCGCTTTATATTTAGCTGCTTGTTTAGAGAAAACCAAATCTGGTTTATCATCTCTAAGAATTGGTTTGTTTGTAGGAATTTCAATAACACGCATGTTATAGATTGTTCTAAATTCTTCTTCTTCAGTTTTAGCAGTACCAGTCATACCAGCTAATTTATTAAATAATCTAAAGAAATTTTGATAAGTAATTGTTGCAAGTGTTACAGTTTCTTCTTTAATTGGAACACCTTCTTTAGCTTCAATTGCTTGATGTAATCCATCACTATAAGCACGACCAGGCATAACACGTCCAGTAAACTGATCAATAATCATAATACTAGCATTTCTAATATCATGGCTTCCATCCTCAGTTGCTATCATATACTCAACATCACGTTGCATTGTATAATTCGCTTTTAATGCTTGATTAATATGATGAACTAATGCTGTATGTTCAGGATCATATAAGTTATTAATCTTAAATCCTTTTTCTGCTTTTGTAATACCATCAGCAGTTAAAGAAACAGTTTTACTTTCAATATCAACTTCATAGTCTTTTTCAACATGTAATGATTTAACGAATTTATCTGCTTGTACATATAATGCAGCAGTATTCTTCTTACCACCAGATATAATTAATGGTGTTCTTGATTCATCGACTAAGATAGAGTCAACTTCATCGACCAATGCATAATTCAAAGGTCTTAAAACTTTTTCTTGTAAAGTTGTTACCATGTTATCTCTTAAATAATCAAATCCTAATTCAGCATTTGTTGTATAAGTAATATCACATGCATGTTGTTGACGTTTTTCTTCCTTACTTAATTCACGTTTATTTAATCCAACAGTTAATCCTAAAAATTCTAAGACTTTCCCATTATCAGTTTTATCACGTCCAGCTAAGTAATCATTAACAGTAACAACATGAACCCCTTTACCTTCAAGTGCATTTAAATACACAGGGAAAATAGATGTCAAAGTCTTACCTTCTCCAGTTTTCATTTCCGCAATATCACCATTGTGTAAAGATATAGCACCCATGATTTGAACTTTAAAAGCTTTTAAGCCTAATTGTCTCCATGCAGCTTCTCTAACAGTTGCATAAGCATCAGTTAAAATATCATCTAACTTACTTCCATTATTAATTTTATCTCTTAATACTGTTGTTTGTTGAGTTAATTCTTCATCACTCATTGATTGATATTTAGATTCTAAATCTAAAACTTGTTGAGCTTGCTTTTCTAATGTCTTTAATATTTTATTATCTTGTGAAAAGGCCTTTTTAATTGAACCAAAGAATCCTTTACCTTGTTTTTGTGGAGTTGTATTAAATTCAATAGGTTGTGTTGATTTATGAACAACATCTTCAAATGTTTCAACAACAACATCTTCTCCTAAATCATCATTTAAATCAACAACTTCAACGTCAGTATTTAAACCTAATTCTTCAATTTCTTTTGTCTCTTGTTTCTTTATTTTTTTTCTAATTTCTTGCTTTTTACTTGCCATGAATAAATCTCCTCTCATGCATATTAAAACATGGTATATTATACCATATCTTTTTTATAAAATGAAGATTTTCTTATATTTTTACAAAAACAAGTAAAAAAGTAACATAATCAAATGACTACATTACTTTTTTAGTTTGTTTTTTAAACCTTCACTACATTTTTAGCTTGTAAACCTCTATCACTTTGATAAAGTTCAAACTCTACCGTTTCACCTTCATTTAAAGATTTATATCCATCTTGAACTATTTGACTGTAATGTACAAAAACATCCTTGCCTTCTCCTCTATCAATGAATCCAAATCCTTTTTCAGCGTTAAACCATTTCACTTTTCCTTGCATAATAACAACTCCTTTACTTCATGGTCACTTACATTATATGTAAAACTATCTAAATAATTCATCAAACAATGTCGATGAATTTACTTTATTTTTATAAAGTTTATAACCATTTTTGACATACCTTTATCACTTTATGTTTATTTCCTTGGAAATATGTCAAAGGGAGGTTCCCCTCCCTCAACAATACTTATCCTTTAATCCATTTTTACTTGAAAGAACCATCAATTCAATACTTTTAGGATGATAACTTTCAACATGTGATAAACAAGCAAGAAGTGTTGATGATGATGTCATAACATCATCAAAGATCAATACCTTTTGCCCTGTTAATAGTTCTCCATTCATAATACCAATCTTCTTATAAACTTCTTTTCTTTCGATATACGATAAATCACTTTGTTTATACTTCTCTCTCTTATATAAACCAGTAAAAACTTTTGAAGAAAAAGTAGATGCAATGGATTCCATAGGTGCAAACCCACGAATATCATTATCATCTTTTGAACTTGGGGCTACGACTATAATATGTGTTCTATATTTTTCTTTAAGTTCATCTAGATATAAAGTAAGAAAGGCATCTTTCAAAGCATAGTCATATAAACCTTTGTACTGAAATAATAAGGATTTAAAGAAGTCATCATATTGATAAAGAACTCTTAATTGATGGTGATGAAAAGTTACAGTTTGATCTAAGATATTAAACTTCTGTAGACATTTTTCACAAAGTGGAATAGGACTTATCAAATGAGCTAGGGAGATATTTTCTGTTATGAATGACAAACAAATTAAACACTCATTTGATTGAGATTTTTGATGGTGTGTATGCATTTTTTAATCCCTTTCGTCCTTTCACTCGCAATAATATAAACCTTTCCTTGAGGGTGGTTAGGTTTTCTTCCAACTCTACCAGAAATTTGAATAAGTGTACGTTCATCAAACAAAGCATGCTCTCCTTGATAAACAATCACTTGAACATCTTCAATCGTCAGTCCTCTTTCTAATAATGTTGTAGAAACAATAATATCTAATTTATTGTTTTTAAGTTGCAAAACTGTTTGTTGGTTATCATGATGATGTGAAGATACGCCACCTGTCCGATAATGAAAATTTTCAAAAAACTTTATAAGATAGTCAACCAATTCTATCTTAGGAACATAAACAATAACTTTCTTTTTCATCCTTATGATTAAATACAAAGCTATATATTTATGTAAAAACATTGGAGATAACAATAACCGTGGTGTAGGTAAATCATAACCATGATATCTTCTATTCATGATTAATAATTCCTCATCTTTAATATCTTCATGCATAAATGTTGCACTCAGTTTTACATAATGACCCAAACAACATCTTGTAAAGATTTCATTGAGGACTTCATTATTGTAAAAAGGAAATGCATCAACTTCATCAGCAATCATCAAGTTAAATCCATATTTATTTTCATATCGATATAATTGATGCATAGTACAAATCACAAACTGAGAATCTTCATTTTGACACACTCCACCACATAATAGTCCTATCTCAATTCCTTTAAAAGATTCAACTATTCTTTCATGCAGTTCAATAACAAGTTCTTTTCTAGGAATACAAAAACATACTCTTTGTCCTAACATTAAAACATGATGAATTAACGCAAAGACAATTTCTGTTTTTCCACTTCCACAGACTGCTAAAACCAAAGAATTCTTCTTCGATTGATAGTTCATTACCAATTGATCAGAAATCTTTTGTTGAGCATCAGAGAGCTTGAAATCAAGACTGTATGAAATATCTTGTACTGGATAAATTCTTGACAAAGTTTCTCGTTTATCATCTATGTAAACACGATGAAAATCAATACACTTTCGACAATAATACTGACCATTAAGATTATAAAAATAATCTACATTTTGATTATGACATCTTGGACATTCCATAACTTATCACCTGCACATATCATACCACAGAAATATGGGTTGTGCGTCCCAACTTGTTGACAAATATGACTCATCATTTTTTCATATTTTTCTCATCAAGACATACAATATATAGGGTGAAATATATGTGTGGAATCACAACAGTCTGTAATTATACGAGAAATATATTAGAATATGATGAGAAACTCAAGAGAATGACTCGTTTATTGTCATATAGAGGTCCAGATAATGAAGGATTTTCTTTATCTGAACATTGTTTAATGGGTCATCGTAGGTTATCTATTATTGATATAGATAATGGAAATCAGCCTATGACTTATACTTTTCAAAATCATACTTATAGGATAACTTATAATGGTGAAATCTATAATATGATTGAAATTAAGAATCAATTATTAGCTTTAGGGTATCAATTTGAAACACAAAGTGATACTGAAGTTGTTTTGGTTAGTTATATTGAATATCAAGAAAACTGTCTTGATTTATTTGAAGGAATTTTTGCTTTTGTCATAGACGATGGAGAAAAATTGTTTATTGCAAGAGATCAATTAGGAGTTAAACCACTCTTTTATTATCAAGATCAACAAACTTTAGTTGTCGCTAGTGAAGTAAAGTGCATACTCGATTATATTGGAAAGGCAATCGTTGATAAACAAGGAGTTATAGAATTATTAGGGCTAGGTCCAAGTTTAGTTCCAGGTCATACACTTTATAAAGATATTTATGCTTTACGTCCTGGTTACTATATGTATTTTGATACTGAATGTCATATCAAATGTTATTGGAAGCTTCATGATGAACAGCATACTGATAATCTTGAAGAATCAATCCAAAAGGTCCAAGAATTAGTGATTGAAAGTATTCAAAAGCAATTAATTAGTGATGTTCCTGTATCTACAATGTTATCAGGGGGATTAGATTCAAGTATCATTACTGCAATAGCATGTCAATACAACCGACCACTTACAACCTACAGTATTACTTATCAAGATCAAGAAAAATTCTTTAAATCTTATGAATATCAAACAACAATGGATGATGATTATATCAAAGAGATGACTGATAGATATCATACAAAACATCATAAGATTACACTTTCTCAAGAAAGTTTAATTGATGCTTTAGAAGAATCATTGATTGCTAGAGATATGCCTGGTATGGCTGATATTGATTCAAGTTTCTTACTCTTTTCTAAAGAAATCGCTAAAACACATAAACTTTCTTTATCAGGTGAATGTGCTGATGAAATATTTGGTGGTTATCCATGGTTTTATAAAGAAGAATTATACAATCTCCCTTACTTCCCTTGGATGAAAGGATTAGATCAAAGACTTGATTTATTTAATGAAAGTATAAAAGAACTTCATATTAAAGATTATATTATTGAGAAGTATCAGGAGTCATTGGCTGAAATCAATACACCAGATAAAAAGAAACAATTGATTTATTTGAACACTCAATGGTTTATGCAGACTTTATTATTAAGAGCTGATAGTCAAACAATGCGTTCTTCTATAGAAGCTAGAGTTCCTTTTGCATCAGTTAAAATTCTTCAATATCTTTACAACATGCCTTATGATTATATGTTTTTAAATAATGAAGAAAAAGGAATCTTAAGAAAAGCCTTTGAAGCTTTCTTACCAGAAGATATTGCTCATCGAAAGAAAAATCCATATCCTAAAACTCATTCCCCTATTTATACAAATCTTATTTATGAAAAATTAAAAGAATCACTTCATGATTCTTCTAATATTCTTTATTCATTTTTTGATAGAGATAAGTTATTTGATTTTGTTGAATCTAAGGGAGAAAGTTTTAAAGCACCATGGTATGGACAACTTATGATGGGGCCACAACTTATGGCATATTTCTATCAAATCTATTTATGGGGAAAAATATATCATATTGAACTAGAACTTTAGAACAAGTTAAATAGCTTGTTCTTTTTGTCTATATAAACATCGTCCTATAAAGCATACAAAGCTATATGTAAAAGTTGCTCCTATTGTATTAAATATCAAATCATTGATATCAAAGACTCTCATCAATATACCTTGATATGTTAACAACAACTGTAATACTTCAATTGTTAAAGATAAACCAAAACATAAAAGAATAAACTTCTTCATCTTAATAACCTTTTTAAAAGTCAACGGAATCAATATACCTAAAGGCATAAACATCATTGCATTTTCAATACATTGACTTATTTCAATACCTTCCATTATTTGATAATTTTGAAAGAATGGAATCAAATTAACATGAGTCATTAACTCTTGAAATGTTAAAGGAGTATATGAATGTACTGGTAATAGCGTAATACTGAAAACTATACAAGTATACAGAATTAAACAAACATAAAAGAATATATTAATTTGATATTTCTTTAAAACTGTTATATATATAAGAATACTTGTTATAAAAATTATTAAATATATAATCATTTCCATAATACTCCTCCTTCATTTATATTATAATCACTCAAAATGTGTTTAAAATGTCAAATCATCGGATTTATTTGTGACAAAGAATAAAACATATGTTCCTATCATACATAGTAAAGCAAAATAAAACTCTGGATAACACATACTCATACTTTGTCTTAAGTCAAATGTAAATGATGAATTAAAGCTATACCAATTAAAGAATTCATATATTTGCATAGCTATTATCCCTAATAAACCAATTTGTGTTACAACTTTACTTTTATATTCATTTTTTAATAATAATCCTACAAATGAAATCACTATACAACTTACTGCAATTGGATTCTGAAATAATATAATTCCATTTACATCTTGAACTCCTTTATATCCACCAAACCATGGTAAAAACAATGTTGATAAACTAACAATTAAACTGATAACTACAATATATTTCTTTTTCATACACTTTCCCTCCAACTACTTATACTATACACAAAGGAATGAAATATATTTGAAAGAATCACTTATTAATTTCTTAATATTTTATTAAGATTATTATTCGTCAGTTTGATTTTTTATTGACGCTTTGAAATTCCTACACCAAAAATTAAAATAAAAAAAGAGTATTAGAACGAAGTCATTCCAATACTCCTTTACTCTTAAATAATGTAGGACTTTTATGCCCATCAAAATTTAGAGACCCTTTATAAATAAGAGGAACCTTAGTTAATTATAAAATATAACTTTAATAATCCTTTTTTTTCTTAAATATGAATAATCCAATTGTTAAAGAAATTAAAGCAGTTATAATATAAACTTCACTATATCCATTATCATTTGTTTTCACTTCATTGTCACTTGTGACAAGATCCTTTTTATCAATTGTTATAATAAATGGAGACAATTCATCTACTTCCACACTAACCTGTTGATTCTTTGAAATTCTTGTAAAGTTTTCAATTGTTCCATCCTTCTTTAAATGCTGAATATAAACTGTATATCCTTCATATTGCTTTTCGATTGGAAAAACAACATTGATTT
>JAVWHX010000018.1:0-36487 GCA_036639875.1 Coprobacillus sp. | reverse complement strand
CCTGGTATAGGTATCTATACAGGTATGTGCATATTAAGTGAGATTGGTGATATAAGTTGTTTTGACTCTTCCAAGAAGATAGTTGGTTATTCTGGAATGGATCCAGCCACCTATCAATCTGGTCAATACAATGCGCCCACAACAGCGATTTCTAAGCGAGGATCTCGTTATCTTCGCAAAGCTTTATATCAGTGCATATTACCAGTATGCAGATTTAATCCCACTTTCAATGCCTATTATAACCTAAAACGTTCACAAGGTAAATCACATCGTTGTGCGCAAGGTCATGCGATAAGAAAATTAATAAGAGTTATTTATAAGCTCATAACTAAAAACAAGAAGTTTGATGTAACACTTTTAAAATAATTAAAATCAATATCTTCCTATTTTTAAAAATGGCTACAGTGTAGTTGTTTTCAGTGTACACTTTATTCACTTTTCAAGGTTCTAAAATATATTTCCACTAATTATTAAAAATCACTTGATTTTAATATAGTTAGCTCGTTATTTATCTTATCAAGTTCTTGATAAATTCCCATTACTAAAGTTGAATAATTTTTACAAGTTCTCATTATAGATAGAAATTGTCTTTAGAACAAGAAAAATAGCATTTCTGCTATTTTAAATGAAACTTCTTTTTTATTGTGGGGTAAGAGTCTTTTAAAACTATTGAACTGATAAATGAGGCTATAGGAACCGTTAAAACAATTCCAAGAGTTCCTGCTATTCCTTGAGCGAATTCTATGATAAGAAAATGAGAATTCATCAATTGTGCAAAATCTACATTGAATGAGAATAAAACCAATAAAGATACAAATGCACTTCCTGTAAAAGCTAGAATTAATGTATTTGTCATAGTTCCAATCATATCTTTTCCTATTTCAATTCCTGAATGAAATAATTCTTGACTTGTTAAGTTTGGTTTATGAACATATAATTCATGCAAAGCCGAAACAATAGACATTCCAACATCCATAATTGCTCCTAAAGAGGAAATCAAAATCCCTGCAAAAAGGACATCTTTAATCTGCAAACCAGTCGCTTGATTAATCAAAACTAAACTTTCTGCTTCATCACTACTAAATCCATTGATTCTAAACACGACTGACATCAAATAGAAGCATATTGCCGAAAGTACAACTCCAAGAACTGTAGCAATAATAGCACTATATGTTTTCTTAGAATGTCCATTCAACAATAACAATGTTACTCCTGTGGACAACGCAACAACAATGACAGTCATAAGTAATGGCGAATATCCTGAAAATACAGTAGGGAGAAGAAAATAGACGATGAGATAAAGTGTATACCCTAGACCCAAAATAGATTTGACACCTTTTCCTCCACCGATTGTTATTATTGCGATAAATAATACGAGAGTAAAGATTATCATGCCTAAACTTTGGTCATAACTATAAACCGTATAATATGCTTCAATATCTTCTGGTTCATCTGCCGAAACAATAATCTTTGTCCCTTCACTCGTCTCTATATTATGAGCAGCTGTTAGATAATTTTTAACACTTGCTTCTTCTCCCTTATGATTCCCTTCTAAGAAACGAATTTGGAGCGTTTGAGATCCAAGATTAATTCCTAAATTATCATCATATTCTAATTCACTACTTGATATTTTTATAACTTCAGCACTCACAAAATCTATTGATTCATTATTAACTCTTGAATACTTTTTTACCATAAATTGATTAAATAACATTGTTGAAATAAATGTTAATAATATAATCACAATAACAATTCTATTCTCTTTCATTTGATTCACTATTTTTTTCATATTAACCTCTAATCATAACCACACCTAAAAGGCGTGGTATGCACCGACCCTATAAGGGTCCTTTGTTGCGGAGGTCTTCACCTATTGAAGCCTGACAGCCGCAACTCCTTTACTCGCTAGCCCTTAAAGGGCTTTTTCTTTTTGCTTCCTTCTACCTGCTCACCCGTAAACGGGTCTATAAACTCTTTCATACTCATCTGATCATATAATTTATCTTCCTGCAATTGATTTTGAATATATTCTCTTATTACTTTCTCATTTTTTCCTACTGTGTCTACAAAATATCCTTTTGCCCAAAAATGTCTATTCGCATACTTATATTTCAAGTTTGCATGTCGATCAAATATCATCAATGTTGATTTACTTTTCAAATACCCCATAAATTCTGATACTGAATACTTTGGTGGTATCTCTATCAACATATGAATGTGATCTGGACACGCTTCTCCTTCAAGTAATTGTACATCTGGTTTCCTATTACACAAGAGTGTAATGATTTCAACAATATCTCTTCTTAGCTTATTATAGATAATTAACCTTCTATACTTTGGGATGATGATAATGTGATATTTACATCTATACGATGTGTGTGATAAACTATTCATGTCTTTCATTAGACTGCCTCCTTTGGTTTATATTTAGCTGCCAGGCCAAATATAATTTTACCACTGGAGGTTTTATTTCACAACGCTGAAGCTAAAACCTAACCACGCGTAGAACACGTGGTATTAAAACACTTAATAAATGAAGTGATAATTTTCATTATCACTTCAAATCTTTATTCTTCTGTTTTTTTCTTTCTTGTTACAACATAAGCACAACTTCCAGTTGCTAACGCTAAGATTCCAAAAGCAAGTACCTCAGTATTATCATTAGTTTTAACAGTTGTAGATTTTTGTTGAGTTGAACTCTCTTTATTCGATGTATCAGTTGTTGTATCTTTAGAATTGTCAATGTCTACATCTGGAGTTGTTGTTTGATTTCCATCTCCATCAGGTGTTACACCAATATCAGGTGTTGTATCCCCTGTACCTGGTGTTGTGTCATCAGTATCAGGTATTTGAACTGATGCATTATTCATCAATATAAATTGACCCATTTGATCTGTTGTAATAACTGCTTTACCATCAACAATTTCATATTCAACTTTATCCAATTGTATTTCTGAAGATCTTGTCAAAGTATTATTCTTAATCCTATAAATAACTAAGTCTTGACTTTGATAACCCTCTGGAATATCAAACTGAACTTTAACATTCCCTAACAAATCAACCTTTGTATCATTTTTCGTTAACGATAAATCAATGATTTCAAATGTTTTATTACTCATTTGTGACTTTACTTGTTCAAATAAAGTTCCACTTGTTATTGTACTTGATGCTAATGCTGCCCCTTCTGGCACTGTTTGAGCAGGTGCAATCACTTGCACAGAAGAATTATCTTTAGAAACTAACGTCTCTTCTTTATCATTTGTTTGAACAGATTTTTTAACACTAAATTCATCTAAAGTTGTCCATTCATTTTTATCGGTATTATAAGAATATGTTGTTATTTTAAATTCATTATCACTCACTTCAATATTTGATATAGAACGTTGTTTCGATTGATCTTTTTTTGCAACAAAATCCATATTGATATCTGTTTTAATATTATAGAATTTACTTCCACTTGCAGAGTTAGCCGTTACATATAAGATTCCATCTGGATCAGTAACACTTTCCAAACCATCTGTATTTTGAGTTACTTTTAAATTTTTCATAATATGACTACGTACATATACATGATCATGCCCCATTAGGACAACATCAATCCCAAGTTCATCAAAGACTGGCACTAAACTATTACGCAAGTTAAGAATACCTGTTTCCACTGCATGTGATGCAACTGAATAGATTGAATGGTGGAATGTAACAACTTTCCAACGAACATCTTGATTCTCTTCAATTGCTTTTTTTATAAACTCTCTATGTTCCGCAACACTTGTATTATTAGTATTAATATTTAAGAAAAGCGTATTGTTATAAACATAATAGTAGTCACTACTAGCTGTTGTTGCTCCTTGACCAGAAACATTTGGTAAGTTGTAATGTTGTGAATATGATGATGAACCTGAATCATGGTTTCCAACTGAAGTTGATTGTGGAACTTCTGTTAATTCTTCAGGTGATAAATAACCTGTATATTCACTTTCACTACCTGCTGAATTGACTTGATCTCCAGCTGAAACAATGAAGTTTGGATTGAACTTATCTACTGAATATTCTAAAGTCTTTGCCCATCCAGTTGTATCAGTCGATGCATTTCCTGAAGAACCAATTTGAGGATCTCCTGCAAGTAAGAAGTTATAAGTTCCATCAAAATCTTTTGTTGTGAAATAATGAAGTTCACCTTGGGTTTCGCCATTAACAACACGATAAACATATTTTGTATTCTCTTCTAACCCAGTTAATGTTGCTTGATGATAATTAAACAATGCATCATTGGATAAGTTCGATTTTGCACTTACTTTTGAATATTGTTTAGGGAAAACACCATTTTCCATAGCACTTGCTTTCGCAAATTGAACTTCCCCACTTCCACTATTTGCATACCATGTTAAATTCATTTGTGTTTCATCTTCACCAACTGTAAGATTTAATGCTTTTTGTTCAATTGCTTGTTCACCATAGTTAATTGTTAAATCTTTCATTTCAAAGTAAACATCAGAACTCGAACTTCTTCCCTGATGTATTTCTACTGAAATTGTATTCTCTCCTACTTTTAAAACATCTTTTAACTTGTCCTTAGAAATTGAAATCTCGCCAATTTTAGGTGTACCTTCATTTGAACCACCATATGACATATTTGTTTCATAACCTTCTGTTGGTTTATCAAAAGAAGTCATCTCTATTCCATTGATATAAATAATAGCTGCATCATCATATATCACTGTTCCTGTAATACTTCCTAAGTCTTCAATACTTTCAACATTGACTTTTGTTCTAAAGAAATATGTTGGAACAACATCTCCACTAACTCCATTTTTATATCTTTGTAATAATACGTTTGGTATATATCCGCCACCTAAATCTGTTAATCCACCATTCTTATGTCCAAATTTACCAGCCGAACTTTTCCATTCTGTATCTGCATATCCCGCTGTCGTCCATACATAACGATTGTCAGCTCCTGGATCAACATTTGTATCTAGATATTTCCAGACTGTCTTATCATTAATAAGTTGAGCACTATCTGCAGTTTTTACCTTATCTGCATAAACTGGTTGAACTGAAGTTAAAGCCGTAATACTTGTTGCTCCAGTTAAGACCGCTAATGTCGCCATTGATATTTTTAATAGTTTTTTTTGTGATTTTTTTTTCATCCCTTTTTCTCCTCTGTCTGTTGACGCTCATATACTAGCATCTCAAAAACTATCAAACAAGATGGTTTACAGAAGGTTAATAAAATTAACGATATATCCCTATATCTTAACACAAACTTATTGAAATACGACTTTTTCCTAACAAACAAAAAACATAGACTTAATGTCTATGTTAAGAAAAATCAGTTTGAATATGTTGATACAATGCTCCAATTAAATTTGCATCATTTCGATAATGACATGGAACAACAAAAGGATGTTTAATTGGAAAATCAAATTGATTGACAATCTTTTCTAAATTCTTTTCTAAACATTCAAACAGAATTGGTTGGGCACTAATTCCTCCCCCAATAGCTACTTTTTCAGGATCAAAGATAGATTGAATATTATATATTTGAACTGCCAAATCCTTAGTAAATAAATCTAATGCTCTTAAAACATCTTCATTTCCTTGATTCGCCATTTCAAAGATTTGCTTACCATCAAATTTTTCTTCAGTCTTGAGTTCATCTTGAACTCTTTTAAGCAAACCACTGATTCCATTTCTTATTGACCATACTTGACGATGATCATTATGTTGATCTGCATTTGTATACATAAAAGAAAATTCACCTGCAGAGAAATGTTTACCTGTATGTACCTTTCTATCTTTAACTAGGCATCCACCAATACCAGTACCTAAAATGATTAGCACAGCATCATCTACATCTTTTAAGACTCCAAATCCAACTTCTGCATTAGCAGCACATTTTGCATCATTACCAATTGATATGTTTGTTGGACATCTTTGTTTTAAGATATCAACCAATTGCAAATCAACAATATATTTTAAAGCTCCTCCAGTATAAGCAAAACCTTTATCTGGGTCAATAACTCCTGGCATACTTATTGCAATACCTTCTATACAATCTTTATATTGATCATATAATTTCCCAATCGTTTCAACAAATGTTTCTAATGAATCTAGTGGTGTAGGAACACTGTTCTTTTCAAGTATTTCTAAATCTTCTTGAATAAGTGCATATTTAATTGCACTTCCACCCACATCTAAAGTTAAGTATGTTTTCATGTTTTTCTCCTTATTATCTTATCTCTATATTTTATATGAGATTTCTATAAAATCAATTCATTATCACATTTTGAAAATAATATTTTGCGTAAATATGATTTCACATGAAAATGTTATTGTTTTCTCTATCTAAATTTGATAAAATATGAACATTAGGAGGCTTTAAAACATGGAATTTATAAAGAAATTTGCTAAAGAAATAAGTGTGTTTGGTTTGGTTATTGTGGTATTCTTAGGATTATTTGTATATCGCCAAATAACATTTAAAGATTATAAAACTGTTACTGAAAAAGAATTAACACAAATGGTTACTGATAAAGAAAGTTTTGTTGTTGTATTAGGGGATTCTACGAACACTACAATGATGGGTTATCAAGAGATTATGCAAAAGTATACAACTGATAATAGAGATACTGATATTTATTATTTAGATACAAATGGTATTAATAAAATCAGTGATTATGTTGAAAAAACATTTAATACAAGTGTTGCATATCCTGCAACTTTAATTATCAAAGATGGTCAATTACAAGCTAAGAAAGATGAAATCTTACAATATTATTCATTATATGATTTCATCAAAGAGAATAAAAAATAAAACGCTGAGTTCAGCGTTTTTTTAGTCTTGATAAACTTTTTCTACTCTTTCACTTAATAAACAAATAATTTCATAAGGAATAGTTTGAAGTTCTTTTGCCATTCTTGATAAAGAAATATGTTCACCAAATATTTCAACCTTATCATGCACTTTTACAGATTCATCAACTTTAATCATCATTTGGTCCATACAAACTCTTCCTACAATTGGATAATACTTTCCATTAAGATACACTTCTCTACCTTGATTTGCTCTTATAAATCCATCAGCATAACCAATTGGTAAAGTTGCTATAAACTCATCTTCTTTAGCAGTATATGTAAATCCATAACCAATACGTTCACCTTTACTTACTTTTTTAACCATCACAACTTTTGTATATAAAGACATGACTTGTTTAAGAAATGAGGATTCATTACCTGCTGGATCAATCCCATACATTGCAATCCCAATTCTACATAAGTTTGATTTTTCATCGCTATGATACATCATAGCAGCTGAATTTTGACAATGAACATATTCAAAAGAATGTCCATCAATAATCTCATAAAACTTTTGTGTTTGTAAATCATATGCTTGATCTTCTGTTTCGTCATCAGCAGCTGCAAAATGTGTAAAAACACCATCAACTTGTAAAATACTTTGAGGATATAAGTTTAACAAAGTTTCAAAATCTTCTTTATTCTTTATCCCTAATCTATTCATGCCTGTATCAATTTTAATATGTGCTTTTAATGGTTTATCTTGGTGATAAACCTCATATATTTCTTTAACATAATCTAATGAGAAAAGTGTTAATGATATATCATATTCAATTGCAAGATGTAAATCTTCTAAAGGAATAGCTCCTAAAACCAAGATATCTTGTTTGATATTCATTTTTCTTAAATCAATTGCTTCTTTTAATGTTGCAACACCAAACATACTGATTGTTTGATTGTCTTTTAATAATGATGCAACTTGCTGATAACCATGACCATAAGCATTTGCTTTGATAATAGCCATCATAGGTTTCTTTACTTTATTATACATTGTCTTTACATTTTCTTGTAAATAATCTAAACGAATCAATGCATACGTATCTCGATAATGTGCCAATATATTCAGCCCCTTTTCAATATAACTAGTATAGTCTATCATATTCTATTTTTCAAGAAAAAACAGGGAATTTTATTCCCTATTTTACGTTTGTTGCTTGCATACTAGACAAAACAGCAATCATCTCTTCTTTAGTTAAATCATTAGAATAGAGTGAACAAACAACCCCAGAAGATACATATGTCATTTGATTATCTTCTAAGTAAGCAAATCCATCAATTAAATCAATCATTTCACTATTAATAACATCTACTTGCATATTATCTTTAGAAGATATTGCACTTTCTACAATTGTAAATGTTTTATCCCCAGTAAACTTTAAGATATGATTTGTTGTATCATCAATTTTAGAAGTTTTTTCATGTTCTAATGTCGAGCCCATTAAAGCAACTGGATATAGTGGTAAAGATGCTGCCGTTTTATATTCAGTTTTACTATCTTTCATAATTTGTTCTTGAACAAAAGCTTCTTTTTTAATATCTTGATTTGATTTAAATGAAGTTGTTGTTAATTTAATAACCTCTCTTCCATCTTTATCATAAACATTCACATATAATGGTTTTAAATCTTTATCAAATTTTACTTCTTGAGATTGAACACGCTCATCATTTTGATATGCCATTTTCCCATTAATAATATATCCATCTTTCACCTTCTCAGGTTTATTTTCATCTAAAAAAGATAATAATGATTGATAGATGTATGGTTTTGGTGAATTGTTTGGCCATTCACTTTTAAATTGAAAAACTTGATTTAATGATGGTGTTAATACAAATACACCATCTTGATTTCTCACAATAACTTGAGCTTGATTTAAAGATTTATCATAGAGTTCTACTTTATAATAATCTTTACTATCAATAGATGCATATGTTGAAGTCACTTGGTAAGATTTTAGTTCATCATTTTCTAGCATTTCCATATTACAAACAAGTTCATAACTCTTATAATCTTTAGCTTTCTTTTCCAACTGTCCTATCGATGATGATCTCAACTTAAAAAAACAAAATCCACCAATTAATACAGCAACCCCAATTCCAACTGCTATATATTTTTTATTCATTCATTAAACCTCCTCACATCATTTTATGAGTTATGTCATATTTTATGAATAAATAAAAAATGTTTGGTTATACTATCATTAGGAGGAGTGAATATGAACGTTATACAAAAAATTGCTTTAGTATTAACAATTATTGGTGCTATTAACTGGGGTTTAATTGGATTATTCAATTATAATCTCGTTGAAGGGTTATTTGGCACATCAATGTTAAGTGCTATTATTTATATGCTCGTTGGTGTAGCAGGAATCATTAACATCATGTTATTGTTCACTGATTTAGACACAAAATAAAAAGTTTGCAATAGCAACCTTTTTTATTTTATGTCTAAACGAAAGCATTATTTCTTTCATCAAGAGTAAAATATCAACAGATTATGATTCACTATTTTTGGTTGTAACCACTCATGTTTTGACCTATACCCTATAAGCATGACATATCCACCATATGAATAAATGACTCTATCCTACAATAGAGTCATTTCCATTAATAATAGTTATTTTTCTTCTGATGATAAAAATCTATAAACAAGTGCAGCTACCACACCACCAATTAATGGCGCTAAAATAAATAACCATACTTGTTCTAACGCAAGCCCTCCTGCTAACAATGCAGGTCCAAAACTTCTTGCAGGATTTACTGATGTCCCTGTAAAAGGTATTCCTAAAATATGTACCAATACCAATGTCAGACCTATCACCACACCGGCAACAGAAGAATTCTCAATTTTTGATGTAACACCTAATATTGCTATAACGAAAACAAAAGTCAAAATAACTTCTACCACAAATGCAACAGGCATAGAAGCTGACAACGCACTTGCTGTACCAAAACCATTTGTACCAAGTGATCCATTACTACCAAAAATAAAGCAAAGGACACCAGCTCCAGATATTGCTCCAACAAATTGAGCAAAAATATATCCGAAAAATTCTTGTACTTCCATCTTCTTTGAAACTAACATTGCAATTGACACAGCAGGATTAATATGACACCCAGAAATATTCCCAATTGAATATGCCATTGCTACAATTACCAATCCAAATGCAATTGAAATCAATAAAGTACTAAATGCCAAAGGCACTCCTACAACATTCCCTAACAATGTATTAGCAGCAACTGCACTCCCACATCCAAAAATAACAAGAACTGCTGTACCAATAAATTCCGCGACCATCTTTTTAACTAACTTCATAATAATATCCCTCCTATTTTCATTTTATCACTAGCCAAAACAAATAGAAAGACTATTTTAAAAAAGTTGTATTATTACGTACAAGGTTGTCATAAGAAAAAGAATGATTTTCAATTTTTCTAAAGAATACTTAAATATATCTTTTATCTAATTTTATATACTGCAGTTTCTTTATTGTGATGGTTCCACAGTTTAACATATACATATCACATAATAAAAAGTTATATCTTAAACTTTTTAAGTAACGCTTTCAAATTCTTAAAAAAAGAATAGATTATTTTTATCTATTCTTGAAAATCAACTATTTTTCCAGTTTTTAATAAAACTCTTTTTTTATGTTTGACAAGTTGAAGCATAGGAATATCATCATTAGAATCTGAATAACCATATGAGTTTTCATAATCTATTTCAATATCACAAGATTTTAAATAATTTTCAATATACCTAACCTTTTGATGCTTCTTACAATTTTTATCAACAAGTTCTGGTATCCATTTCTTACCAACTCTTTTTATTTGAGTTCCAATAAGCTTATCTACAGGTAATTGATGATATTGCATATAAGCTTCAATTGAAGCTGTACACAATATTATAAAATAACCTTGGTCTTTTTTTATTTGCATTTCTTCAACAACATTTAAATAATAGGTTGGAACAATACATTCTTCATAAAACGCTTTTAGATCATCATCATTCATAGAAAGCAGTGGAAATAAAAGTGTTGCCTTTGCTTTTTCAAATGAAGATAAATGTAATAAATACAAACCATAATAAAGAGCAACTTTCACAAAATAGAATATGTGTAATGGATGCTTTTTGATATCATATTTTAATAATCTAACAATCGAATCACCTGTTGCTACAGTATTATCAAAATCAAATAATGCAACTTTTTTCTTCATTAAGCAATATCCAAAGCAACTTCCATCATTGCAGTAAAAGTTTTTTCTCTTTCTTCAGCAGTTGTTTGTTCGTCAGTAACCAATGAATCTGAAACAGTTAATAAAGTTAATGCTTTCTTTTTTAAATAAGCCGCAGTCGCAAATAAAGCATATGACTCCATTTCAACTCCTAAACATCCTATTGAAGCCCATTTCTCAACAGTTCCCTTATCCGCATGATAGAAAATATCAGAAGATAAAACGTTCCCTACATGATAATTAATTTGTTTTTCTTTTGATTTTAAAACTGCTTCTTCAAGTAAATCATATGAACTGATTGCTGATAATGTACCAGGCAATTCATATTGATGAGCAAAGTTACTATCAGTACATGCTCCTTGTGCAATAATAACATCTCTTAAATGAACATCTTTTTGAAATGAACCACAAGATCCAATACGAATAATTGCTTCTACTCCATATTGAGTAAATAATTCATGAGAATAAATACCAATAGAAGGCATCCCCATTCCAGAACCCATAATTGAAACTTCTTTCCCTTTATAAGTTCCCGTATATCCTAACATATTTCTAACAGAATTAAATTCCTTCACATTTTCTAAATATGTTTCAGCTAAAAATTTTGCACGAAGTGGATCTCCAGGCATTAATACAGTTTTTGCAATTTCCCCTTTTGTGGCTTGATTGTGTGGTGTTGACATAATAAATTTCCTCCTTAATGAAATGTCTTTCCTTCTTTAAATTTATATATATTTGTTAATTCATTAGATAACTCTTTACCATCAATAGCATCATATATAGCTTGAACAATCATATCTTCATTTTCAAGATCATATCCAACCTTTGCAAAGTATCCATCCAAAACAATAAACGGTACACTTCCAGAATTATCATCAACATAATAATTATCTAATAAACTACATGTTTTTGCATATGCTTCTAATGAGGCTTCTTCATCTATATCATATTTCACAATTTTCATTTCATTACCATATTTATCTTCTAACTTAGGAATAACATTTTCTATAAAAGAATGACAAACTGGACATGTCTTTGCATAATAAAGATATAAATAATATTGTGGTTCTCGACTACAACCTGTTAACAATAACAACAATACAAGTAATACTTTTTTCATTTATGACTCCTTATATAAAAATCTATAAGCTTCTAATTCATAACTTAATTCTTCTTTATTAACAGCTTTTTCAATATCAGAGACAATATATTCTTCATCACCTTGGGTATATCCTAATAAAGTAAAATATCCATCAACAGATAAAAACGGTGCTTTCCCATAAAATTCTTCATCAAAATTATCAAGAGAATCAATCACTTTATCATAAACAGCTTCTGTTTTTTCTTCATCCAAATCATACATTTCTATTGTGACTTGATTATGAAGTTTCTCTTCAATATAAGGAATAGCCTTTTCTTTAAAAGCTTTACACTCAGAACAAGTAGAAATATAGAAAAAAGATAGATTAACTTTTTCTTTCAACGTTTTTGTAGGTGTAGTTGTGGCATTACATCCACATAATATGAATGTTAATAATACTAATAATATCTTCTTTTTCATAAAACCATCCTTTACTTTTTATATTATAAACTATTCAATGCATGTTGTATACCAACAACAAATAAATATTTATCTAATTATCTTGCAAAAAAATAATTTTAATAATATAATGGTATTAAGGAGGGTGAGAGAATGAACTTTGAATGGTCTACAAATGATATTGCAACGATGACACTAACTGTCTATGAAACAAATTTAACATTAAACAAAGCAGCTTGTGCCTACTTCGACGATGTCAATTATGTTTTACTTGGGATTGATAAACAAGCAAGACAAATTGGAATTAAACCTGTATCTAAACAAGAAATCAATGATAACATTTATCCAGCTGATCAATTACATCGTTTTTCTTTAGGGAAAAGTTACGGAAGAATTTCAAACAAGTCGTTTGTCTATGACCTCACTTCAATATTTGAATTGGATTTTACAAAAGAGCAATGTTATAAGTTTAAAGTCACTTATGACGTGATTCATCATGTGATGATTGCACAACTTTAAGGAGGGAAATCAATGTCTATCACACTTATTTGGACAATTATATTAGTTGTTTCAGTTATTGTTGAAGCTATAACAATTGACCTTGTTAGTATTTGGTTTGGAGTTGGTGCTTTATGTGCTTTATTATGTGAAGCATTAGGTTTAAGTCTCACAATTCAAGTTGTAGTATTTGCATTAGTATCTATTATTTGTATTATTGGTGCAAGACCAATATCTAAAAAATATTTACGTGGCAACACTATTAAAACGAACTTAGATAGAACAATTGGTCAGCATTGTTTAGTTACCGAAAGAATTACTGCTGACAATAAAGGTGAAGTAAAAGTAATGGGTACTTTATGGATGGCAACTAGCCAAAATAATGAAACAATTGAAGCTGGCGAATACGCTGAAGTTATCTCAATTGAAGGTGCTCATGTTATTGTTAAAAAAATTTAATAAAAGGGAGATAATCTTATGATAGAATTTATAACGAATTATTTATGGATGGTTATTTTAGGACTTGTCGCAATCGTTGTGATTGCAAAAACAATTCGTATCGTGCCACAATCTTATGCCTATGTAGTAGAAAGAATTGGGGCTTATAATCGTACTTGTAATGTTGGTTTACACATAATGATTCCTTTACTAGATAGAGTATCTAATAAAGTCTCATTGAAGGAACAAGTTATTGACTTTGCTCCTCAACCAGTTATTACAAAAGATAACGTTACTATGCAAATTGATACTGTGGTTTATTTTCAAATTACAGATCCAAAATTATTTACTTATGGCGTTGTAAGACCATTAAACGCTATTGAAAATTTAACAGCAACGACATTACGTAATATTATTGGAGATCTTGAATTAGATGAAACATTAACTTCAAGAGATATCATTAATTCAAGAATGCGTTCTATTCTTGATGAAGCAACTGATCCTTGGGGAATTAAAGTACACCGTGTAGAAGTGAAAAATATTATTCCACCACGTGACATCCAAGAAGCAATGGAAAAACAAATGCGTGCTGAACGTGAAAGACGTCAAGCTATTTTACAGGCTGAAGGTCAAAAAGCTGCAGCTATCTTAACTGCTGAAGGTTTAAAAGAATCTATGATTCTTGAAGCCAATGCTGATAAAGAATCTAAAATTGCTCGTGCTACTGGTGAAGCCGAAGCATTAAGACTTGTTTATGAAGCTCAAGCAAAAGGAATTAACTACATTACTAGCGCTGATCCAACACAAGCATATATTACATTAGAAGGATTTAAAGCATTAGAAGAATTATCTAAAGGTGAAGCTACAAAGATCATTATTCCTAGCGAATTACAAGGTCTTGCAGGAACAGTTACATCTATTGCTGAAATTATTAAAGATCCTAAAAAGAAACCAAAACAATAAGAACTGTCAATTGACAGTTTTTTTATTAACTAAATATATAATTATTATTTTTTAATAATGCATCAATAATCAAATGAATGATATGAGATGTAGAAAATAGACTTATACAACAAACTTTCCTACCTGCATCCTTACTTGATGCACCATAATGATAAATCTTTTCAGTCTCATATTTATAATCTAAAACGATAAATCTATCATGACATTTTCCATTATTCTTTTTCATAGAAAGAGTAGGATATTCTACATTAAAATTATTGAATTCTAACTCATTTAATCTATTACTTCCTCTCCCTTTATTATCACAAAAAATAATGACATTAACATTATCTTGCTTTGCACTTAACAAAGATAATGTATGACAATTAATATAATCATCAACAATATAGATAGAATGTTTTGCTTCTTTATAAATATTAATATATGCTTCATTTGCTTCAAATGGTTGACCATCTTTAAAGACAAATTGCTTTAAATTTTCTTTAGGAATAAAACTATCCAATATTTTATTAATGGTATTTTGCATATCATCCTTTGTAGTCATACTTTTCTTGATAGACTCAATATCCTTTTTTACATCACCGATATCCTTTTTAGATTCTCTATAATTATTACTTATTTCTTCCTTTATCTTAATATTATCCTCAATCAACGAATGAGTAATTTTAAGTATCTCTGCACTTCCGAATAGTTGTTTGTTTTCAACAAGATAATGTCTCATTTTTCGAAAAGTTCTTATAATTAGAACACTTTGTTTTTCTGCTGTTTTACCTTTAAGAATAGAAGGCAACATATAAATACCTTGCTCCGTAAAAGCATATGGGCATTTTCTTCGTCCCCCATAACTTGAAGTCGCTTTTTGCGACTTCAAGATTGTTTCATATTCCTGCATTGTTAAACGGAACATAAAATCTTCTGGAAATCTTTCAATATTTCTTTTTACTTGTTCATTAAGTCTTTTAACTTCATAATCATACAATAAAGCCAAATCAGCATCCAACATAACTTGTTGACCTCTAATTTCATATATCATTCCTTGAATGTCTAGATCTGTATACTCTTGAATAGTTAAATCAATTACTTTTTCCTTATCTAAAACTGCCACTGTTGTTTGAGTTATAATATCCCCTTCTGCTTCTTTGGCTCGTACTACATACTCATCATTATTTTCGTCCATAATCATTCTCCATTTTCATAATTAGTTAATTTTTCGCTGTTTATCATATGAAGTTTATTTCTAACATTAACACTTTAATTCTTATAAAAAGTTTCTAAGCATTAAAGAACTTCCTTTACCAATATGATTTATAAAGTATTTCCATCATAGATTGACATGTCCATATTGACTCTTTTTCTATAATTAATTATATCATAAAAGAACAAAAAAATATGCCGAAAGCAAAAGTTATTCAATTTTTTAAAGTCCTTATAATCGATACTTTCAAACTCTTATAAAACAAAAAAGTAGGCTTTCCAATTGGATAACCTACTTTTTCTATTGCTTGGTAAATATAAAACTAACACCTTGTTCTTGATTAATTGCTTTTACTTCATAACCATACATAGATGATACTTTACTAACTATTGATAAACCTAAACCAAACTGTCCTTTTACACCTTTAACATAAGGATTAAACAAGAAAGGCAAAACTTCTTCATCAATAGGATCACCATCATTATATATTTCCAAATATTTATCTTTTAAAATAATATGAATTTGACTCTTCGCATATCTTGAAGCATTATCAACAATATTTTCTACTGCTACACGCCAATGTTCTTCATCACCAATAAAACTAATATCTTCTAGTTCAGTATCTAACGTAAGTTCTGGCTTTAATGCATCCATTTGACTTACAACTTTCTCAATCAATTGTTTCATATCAAAAGTTGTTGTTTCTTGACTTTCACCTTGAATATAATCTAATCTATTAAGATATAAGAACGACTTTACTTTATGATCTAATCTATCAGCATTCTCTAAGATAATATCCATTGATGTATTCTTATCACCATAAGGATAAATATCATCTTTAACACTTTGTCCATATGTTTTAATTAAAGCTATCGGTGTCTTTAAATCATGAGAAATATTATGAATCATTTCTTCTTTAATACTCTCTTGTTTATCTAGATCTTCTTTCATAACAACCAATGCTTTAGATACAATTCCTATCTCATCTTCCCTATCAATAACCAGTTCAGAATCTTTTCTATCTTTAATTGTATCAATATAACTCTTTATCTTTTTAAGAGGATTAATCAATGTTAATACCCAAAGTATCATAACAGCTGCAAATACTAAGAAGAATCCATATTGAATATAAATAATTTGATTTCTTAAAGATGAAATTAAATCAGTTGAATAATCACTATTTGCAATTGAAATCAAATAATATGAAGTATCATATTTTGTAATCATATAATAATATGTTTCATTTTTATAATTGCCTTTATTACATACTTGTTCTTTACTTGAACTTACTAATTCATTTAAATCTCTACCAAATACAGCGGTATAAAGTTCACTTAATGCTGTTTGAGAAAGAATTTTTGTATCTATAAAAGTATTTGAAGAACTATCATAAATAATATGAAATGTCATCTTTGATTGTCTGTTTTTTGGCATATATTCATCATGAACAATACTATATTGAGATTCTTCTAATAACTGATACATTTGATCATCAATAATAGAACGAAGATTATAATCAACCAATGGCATTAAAACAGCAATCATCAATAAAGCCATAGAACTTAAAACAACAATTAATTGTTGAACAAGTGAAAGTTTCTTGAGAAATTTAATCTTAGATAATACATTTTTCATTTTAGTCTAAACGATATCCGAATCCATATATTGTCTTAATATTAAGATCTGGCATCTTTTTACGCAAACGTCTTAATGTATCATCTACAACACGGTCACTACCAAAATAGTTTTCATCCCACACTCTAGCTAATACTTGTTCTCGAGAAATCGCGATTCCCTTGTTTTTAATAAAATATATTAATAGTTCATATTCTTTTGTTGTTAATTCAATTTCATTATTATTAAATAATACTTTACGTTTTTCTTCATCAATTGCATAACCATCAATATTAATTAAAGCAGGATCATCCTTATAAACTCTCTTTAATACATTATGTATTCTTAAAATAAGTTCTTTAACATTAAAAGGCTTTGTAATATATTCATCACTACCTTTTTCTAAACCTATAATACGATCAAATTCTTGATCTCTAGCACTCATAAAAACAATTGGCATATTAGGCTTACAAGCTTTAATTTCATTCAATAAATCAAAACCACTATTCTTATCAAGCATAATATCAACAATCCATAAATGAACATCATCATCTCTATGTAAAAAAGCTTCCTCATAAGTATAGAAAGAATACACAATATACCCTTCTTTTTCTAAATAAGTTCTTACTAAATCATTCAAATTTTTTTCATCATCAATTATATTTATACGATATTTCATAGTTAATCACCTCTATATATCACTATATACAAAAGATTGCCATATAATATGGCAATAATTTGTGATAATATGTGAAACTTATTTTTCTACAGCGTAACCTTTTTCTTTAATAACATTAACAACCTTTAATACATTTTCATGACAGATTTCATCAGTCTTTGCTTCAACCATAACCCTAACAACAGGTTCAGTACCACTTTCTCTTACTAAAATTCTTCCTTCATCACCTAATACTTCTTCAACTTCTTTCACTGCTTTTTTAACATCTTCATCTTCTTGTGCAGTCTTTTTATCTGTTACACGAACATTGATTAATAATTGTGGGAAGATTTCTACTGGTTCTGTTAATTGAGCCAATGTCTTTTTGTTTTCTACCATTGTTTCCATAATCTTTAATGATGTTAAGATACCATCACCAGTTGTTGCATGTTTAGAGAAAATAATATGTCCTGATTGTTCTCCACCAATACAATGACCATTTTTAACCATGTTTTCATAAACATATTTATCTCCAACAGCCGTTTTTTCATATTGAATACCAGCTTTATCTAAAGCTTTATATAAACCTAAATTACTCATAATAGTTGTCACAATTGTATTGTTTAATAATTCACCATGACGTTTCATTTCTAATCCACATACATAAAGAACTAAATCTCCATCTACAACACGTCCAAATTCATCAACTGCAATACATCTATCAGCATCACCATCATAAGCAAAACCAACATCCAAACCATTTTCAACAACATATTTTTGTAAAACTTCAATATGTGTAGAACCACAATTTGTATTAATATTAACACCATCAGGATCATTATTAATAACATGAGTTTGTGCTCCTAAAGCATCAAATACAGATTTAGCAATCGCGCTAGAAGAACCATTAGAACAATCTAAACCAACTTTAATATCTTTAAACGCACGAGTCGGAATACTCATTAAATATCCAATATATCTATTTCTACCCATTGCATAATCAATCGTTCTTCCAATTTGATCCTTTGTAGCATAAGGAATTGGATCAGCTAAACCATCAATATACTTTTCAACTAAGTTTTCAACAGTTGCTTCTAGCTTCTGACCCTTACCATCAATCACTTTAATTCCATTATCATAATATGGATTATGTGAAGCAGAAATCATGATCCCGCAATCAAATTCTTCACTTCTCACCACATATGATACAGAAGGTGTTGTTGTAACATGTAATAAATAAACATCCGCACCACTTGCTGTTAAACCAGCAACAAGTGCATATTCAAACATATAAGAACTTCTTCTAGTGTCTTTTCCAATCACAACTCTTGCTTTATGATTGCGAGAATAATACCATCCCAAATATCTTCCCACTTGATAAGCATGTTCAACTGTTAAATCAACATTTGCTTCTCCTCTAAAACCATCAGTTCCAAAATATTTACCCATTTTTCTAATTCCTTTCAATATTAATTGTGACTTTTGAAGATGATAATAATTCGATTTTTAACTTTTCATCATCCGTAGCAACATTAACATTCACTTTTCGAGTTCCCACTCGAAGTCCATCAATATCAACTGTTGCTTGTATATTGTCAGCTGTAAAAGTCGCAAGTTTTGATTCACTTCCTGTAATTGCTACAGTTGCAAAACTTCCTTCTCCAGCAAATGACACATTGTAATTCTTTGAGTTATTTAATACCGTAATCGGTATCTTCTCAAACTTCTTAGTAATAACCTTTTCTATTTCTACATTGACATCAACTGTATCCGTAGATAACTTATTAATACCAACATCTTTTTTAATCGTTAAGCCACTCATTGTTGAAGTTGCTTTCAAATCATTCACATCAACATCAACACGGACTTCAGTAATATCTTTAATCTTTTCTTCTAGACCATAAATAGTGACTTGTTTTTGAGATAATGAATAATTAGCAATCTGATATCCTTGTGGTATTTCTCCTACAAAGTTTGCTTTCACATCAACAACCTTGTTATAAGAAGTTACTTGGCATTTTACATGAACTGTTGTAGGTGCAATCTCTACATTCAATTCTCTGCCATTCTTATCAAATGCTTTAATTTTTGCATCTTGTTCAAAACCATCATTCTTTTCAGAAACATCAATACATGCTTCTACTTTGGCTATTTTTTGCAATGTCTCTTGTCCAGCTCTTACTGTTACATTTGACACAGCCATTTCTTCTACACTTACTGAATATTTAGAATCTAATTTATCTTCATTTGTAAAACGATAACCAAGATCAAATTTAGCAGTCACTTTTGGCGCTAGTTTAATCTTTAATGATTCAGGAATAACCATAACCTGCAAAGTATTAGGAAAATTTCTTCCTTTTAAATTAACAGTATATTCACCTTTTTCAAAATCTTTTAAATCTAAATAAACTTCATAATTCTTCGTCAATTTTGTTGTATATATATCTAATGAAGGTCCAATTAATGCAACATTTACCTTCTCTGGAACTCCTGTCAATTCTAACGAATCATCAAGTCCTTCAACATTAACAGTAACATCTTTTAAAATATCTCCAGAAGTTGGTCCTACTAAAAAATCACCACCTGTAATACTCCAAAACAAGACTCCAGCCATCAATAAAGACAATATCATAACACTTAACTTACTCGCTAAAATCTTATCTAAGATTTGATTAATGTAATTATAGAAGTTTCCAAACTTCTTCAACGTTTTTGTCCTTTTACTAGATAAAGTATCCATTGTATTACTTTCTTTTGAAGTTTGATCTTTTTCTTTTTGAACAACCTTTAAAAAGAATTCTGTCGTTGAATCTTGTAATTCTTTCTTTTCTTTTCTAGGACTCATGAGCATCAACCTCCTCATCACTAGATTTAAACCAATTCAATTCATTAACCAAAGAAGCTCTTAACTCCTTTGTTGGAATTTTCTTTAGTTCACCATTAACCGCAAAAGAAATTGTCCCTGTCTCTTCACTTACAACAACTGTCAATGAATCAGTAATTTCACTAATTCCTATTGCAGCTCTATGACGAGCACCATATTTAGGACTTAATTCTTTATTTGTTGGTGGATAAAATGCTGCTGCACAAGAAACACGATCTCCTTGGATAATAGTTGCTCCATCATGTAATGGCGTTCCTTCCCAAAAGATTGTTAAAAACAATTCACTCTTGATATCAGCATTAATCTTTGTACCTGTATTAATATAATCAATTAATGATTGAGTTCTTTCAAATGTAATTAACGCACCTGTTTGTTCTTTAGATAAAGTCGTAATAGCATTCACCAATTCATCCATTAATCTTTCTTTTTCATCATCAGTCATCACATTTCGATTCATCATTTTGGTTTGACCCATCTTTTCCAAAAGTGTTCTAATTTCTGGCTGAAAGATAATAATCATAGCCAATACTCCCCAATTAATAATACTATCAACTAAGAAATTTAAAGTTGATAGATTCAAGAAACTGGTTAAGAGTTTGACTATTAAAATAAACAATACACCTTTAAATAATTGCATTGTTTTCATATTTGTTTTAAACATTGAAATTAAATAATATAAAATAAACCATACTGCTATTAAATCTATAGCGGATCTTAAAAAATTTAATACACTAGATAAACTCATATTTATCACCCACATTTCTAAACTATTATAACAGTTTTTCATATAAATTAAAACGCTCTTACTTTCATTTCATGAAAAAACTCATTTTTTCCTATTATCTTCAACAAATAATTATCATAAATGTAGGTAAATGACTTTTCAAATTGCGAAAAAAGGAGTAATATAATGTTGTTAATAGGAGGAAATATAATGGGAAAAACAATTTTAGTAGAAACTTCTGCTAGACATGTTCATGTGTCTGAAGCTGATTTAGAGGTTTTATTTGGGAAAGGATATAAACTTACAAACAAAAAAGATTTATCTCAACCTGGACAATTTGCATGTGAGGAAAAAGTAACTGTAGTAGGACCTAAAGGAGAAACAAAAATGTCTATCTTAGGACCAACTCGTAAAGATACACAAGTTGAACTTTCTTTAACTGATGCAAGATCTTTAGGGATCAAAGCATTAGTAAGAGAATCTGGGGATATTGAAGGAACTGCTGGATGTAAACTTGTTGGGCCTGCTGGTGAAGTCGAAATCACTTGTGGTGTGATTGCTGCTAAACGTCATATTCATATGACATCTAGCGATGCCAAAGAATTCGATGTTCAAGATAAAGATATCGTATCTGTAAAAATAACTACTGATCAAAGAAGTTTAGTATTTGGTGATGTTGTTTGTCGTGTAAGTGATACTTACGCATTGGCAATGCATATTGATACTGATGAATCTAACGCTGCTGGATGTGCTGGTGCAGTTCAAGGTGAAATTATAAAATAAATCAAGAAAACATTCTTTTGAATGTTTTTTATTTTCTTGAAAGGTTTTCGTCTTTTCATTCGTATTAGTAGTGAAAGGAGTGAAGAAAATGAAAAAAATATTAATAACAATATCTTGTTTAGGTTTGGTATTCTTACTTGGGATGGTGGTATTAGATAGTTCGCATACTGTTTTAGCAGCACAACCAACACAAAATGTAGGTGCTATGCAGCAAGATAAAGAAATCATCATCACAACAGATAATGTTCAAAAAACTGACAATACTGTTAAACAAACAACATGTCCTTATAACCATGAAAATTGTGATGGTACTCATCAAAATAAGGATTGCCCTAACAATCATGAAAGTTGTAATGGGAATTGTCAAAATCAACAAGGTACCAATTGTAATAATGCAAATAAACAAGGTTTTTCAAGAGGTAAACACCATAGAAATGGGTTTTAGTGTTTCCTAATATAACATCATCATATATAATGATGTTATAAGTGAGGTTTTTATGAAGACAGAAAAAGAATTAGAAGAAGCAATTGAATTATATGCCAATATGGTTAGAAAAATATGCTTCATTCATATGAAACAAGAGTGTGATGTGGATGATATCTTTCAGACTGTCTTTTTTAAGTATGCAAATGCTTCTTCTTTTCAAAGTCTAGAACATGAAAAAGCATGGTTGATTCGAGTAACCATTAATACTTGTAAAGATTCTTTAAATAGTTGGTTTAGAAAGAATGCTATTTTACAAGATGATTTTGAGAATCTTTATACAGAGAACATTGTCGAAGATTCAATTGTATTACAAGCCGTCTTAACCTTACCACCAAAGTATCGAGATGTTATTTATCTTTATTATTATGAAGGTTATAAAATACATGAAATAGCAAAGATATTAAATAAGAAAGAAAATACGATTCATACTTGGATGAAAAGAGCAAAAGAGAGACTTAGAGATATTATTGGAGGTGATGATTTTGAATAGGTTATTAAAAGATTTGGATAACATAGAAGCAAGTCAAGAGTTAAAACAAAGGACTTTAAATACTATTTTATCACATAAAAAGAAAACAAACCAAAAACCATTGGTTCTTGGACTTGTTATTGTAGCATTACTTATCTTTATGTTTATTCCTACTTCAAAAGAATCATCAGTAGCATATATTTCTATGGATATTAATCCTAGTTTTGAGTTTGAAGTTAATGAAGATTATAAAATTATAAATATCATATCTTATAATAATGATGGTGATAAAATTATCAATGAGTCTCATTTAAAAGGTCAAAAATTAAATGATGCTTTAAATTCATTACTTACAAATCAAGAATATAATCAATATCTTAAAACCGGAATTTTAGAAGTCAGTGTTTTCTCTTTAAATCAAAAATTATCTAATGAGCTTCAAAGTTTTATGGATACAGTACTTGAACAAGGTCAAGTTAAACAATATCATTGTTCACAAATTGATCAAAAAACATATGAGACTGCAAATCAACATCATATGTCTGGTGGTAAATATCAAGTTATTGAAAAGATACTTTCATATAATTCTCAATATACTCAAGAAGAATTAAAGAATAAATCTATGAAAGACCTTTATAGCATCCTAGAAGACTTGAATCCTAACGAAGTCCCAAAGTCATGTCAAAATCATGGCAATCATAAAAACAGACATAAATAAAAGCCACACAAATGTGTGGCTTTCTTTGTTTTATTTTTTGTTTACAGCAGTTTTTAAAGTTGAGCTTGCTTTGAAAGCAGGAACTTTACTAGCAGCGATTTCCATTGTTTCACCAGTTCTTGGGTTACGTCCAGTTCTCGCATCTCTAGCTCTTACTTCAAAAGTTCCAAAACCTTTTAAAGCAATTTTGTCTTCAGCAACTAACACTTCAGTTACAGTAGCAACAAATGCATTAATAGCAGCTTCTGCTTGAGTTTTAGTTAAACCAGCAGTACTTGCTACTTTTTCTACTAATTCAGTTTTGTTCATATTATTATCTCCATTTCTATGTAAGTTAGGGTTATCCCTAATTAACATTATAATACTTTTCATTTCACATGTACAGTGAATTTAATTTTTTTTATGACATATTTTAACTATAAATTTTCAATACATTTCACAAGTTTTAAAACTGCTTCTTCTTGAGTCGCCCATGATGTCACAAACCTTGCTATTACGCGATTTTCGTCGATTTTTTTGAAAACTGTAATCATGAATTTTGATTGTATTTCAAACAAGTACCCAATAGGTAAAGCTACGAATATTTGATTGGTCTGACTAGGACAAATAAGGTCACATTTCTTCTGTTTTAATGCATCTCTAATGAGGTCTGCCATCTTGTTTTCATGCTCCCCAATATTTTCATATAAATCATCCTTTAAAAGAGTATAAAATTGTACTCCTAGTAATCTTCCTTTAGCTAACATAGCACCTTTTTGTTTTAATTGAAAACGAAAATCTTTTTTCAAGTCATCATTGATAATAACCAATGCTTCTCCAAACATAGCACCCATCTTTGTTCCACCAATATAAAATGCATCAGTATGACTTGCTATATCTTCCATACTAGGAGCATCTTCTAAAACAAGTGCACTACCTAGTCGTGCTCCATCTAAGAAAAGATATAAGCCATTTTTCTTTGTGAAAGTGTAAATATCTTCAAGTTCTTGTTTTGTATAATATGTTCCTAATTCCGTTGTTTGAGATATATAAACCATTGCAGGTTGAACCATATGTTCATCAGTATGTTCATCAAGAAGAGATTGAATCATTGCAACAGTTAACTTTCCATCTTTATGTGGTCTAGTTAAAACTTTATGTCCTGTATTCTCAATTGCTCCTGTTTCATGAACATTAATATGTCCTTCATCACAAGCAATAACAGCTTGATAATCTTTTAAAACAAATGAAATAAAAATAGCATTTGTTTGAGTTCCTCCAACTAAGAAATGAACATCAGCATTTTGATTGTTGATTCTTTTTAAAATCACTTCTTTGGCTTTTTGACAATAAGGATCTAATCCATAACCTACTGTTTGTTCATTATTTGTTTGAATCAATGCATCTAATACTAAAGGATGTGCTCCTTCACTATAATCATTTAAAAAACTATACATACTCTTCCTCCTACTTTCTATACAATAAACCATATCTTAAATAAATAATATTTAAAACTGTTAAGAAGTTAATTGTTCCTTGAATTGAAGATTCACTATAATGACTTTCAGTTCCATCAACACAACAAATATAATCAATCAACTCATTCTTATATTCTTTATTCATTGTTAATAACAAAACCTTTGGTTTATGTTCTTTCACTTTTTCAATTAAAGGATCAATCAATTGTCTTCTTGCTCTTGCAGTAATGATAATAACCAAACTGTTTTCATCTATCATATCTAATCTTTGTATTTCATCTCCACGTTCAACAAATGCATAAACAAATTTTCTGAGTTTTAACATTTTCATTTGAAAATCATTAGAAATGATTTTATTAAATTGATAACCAATCATATGAACTTTCTTTGATTGATAAATCATTTGGCATATTTTATCTATTTCATGAATACTTAAACATTGATGTCCCATTGTAAGTGATTCAATTGTTTCATTATATACTTTATCAACTAAGTATTGAGGATTTTTCATCATTGCTTCCATATCAATATTTTCAACATGAATCTCATTTTGTGAAAGTTCCAAAGCAATTGCCATTTCATGTTTAAAACTCGCAAAACTTTTACAGTTTAAATCTTTACAAAAACGTGAAATTGTTGCTGGTGATGTATAACATAAATCGGCTAAATCATTAATACTAATATCTGGCATCTTTTCTAAATGTGTTAAGACAGTATGAGCAATTGTATAATACATATCTTGAGAAGATGAAACATTAACATATGACATCAACGTATAAAGTATATCTACTTCATTAAAATTACTTATCTTCATGACTTTGTCCCCCTAAATAGTTTTGTTTTCCTATTTCATATAAGTCATTTCCCTTTGCATCAATAATAACTGTTAAAGGAAAATCTTTAACATATAACTTACGAATAGCTTCTGGTCCTAAATCTTCAAATGCAATGATTTCACAAGATTCAACGCATTGACCAATAAATGCACCTGCTCCACCAATTGCTCCAAAATAAACACCACAATGCTCTATCATTGCATCTTTAACTGCTTGATTACGATATCCTTTACCAATCATTCCACGCAACCCTAAAGATAACAGCGTTGGTGCATAAGCATCCATTCTTCCTGATGTTGTTGGCCCACCACTCCCAAATATGTAACCTGGTTTTTCTGGTGTAGGGCCTACATAGTAAATGATTTGATTATAGACATCAAAAGGTAATTCTTGATGAGTCTTTATCAGTTCAATCAAACGTTTATGAGCAGCATCTCTACCAGTATAGATAGTTCCACTCAATAAAACTTGATCACCTACTTTTAACAATAAAGCATCTTCCTTTGTAAAAGGTGTTGTTATCTTAATCATAGAACAACCTCCTTATGTCTAGCAACATGACAACATATACTCACTGCCACTGGCATTCCCGCAATATGTGTTGGATATGTTTCAATATTTAAAGATAAAGCCGTTGTTTTACCACCATAACCAGCAGGACCAATTCCTGTTTGATTAATCTTTTCTAACAATTCTGTTTCTAAAGTTTGGTATCTTATATCTTGATGATGAGTTCCTATTTCTCTTAGCATAGCCTTTTTAGCAAGTAATGTCACTTTATCAAAAGAACCACCAATCCCTACACCAATAACCATTGGTGGGCATGCATTAGGTCCTGCATCATGAATAACCTTTAAAACAAATTCTTTAACACCTTCTACACCATCACTAGGTTTTAACATTTTTAATTGGCTCATATTTTCAGAGCCAAAACCTTTAGGTGCTACAATAATCTTTAATTGATCCCCTTCAACAATATCATAATGAATAATAGCTGGTGTATTATCTAAAGTATTCTTTCTATCAAACATTGGATCATCAACAATACTTTTTCTTAAATAACCCTCTTGATATCCTTGTCTTACACCTTCATTAATTGCTTCTTTTAAAGATCCTTGAATATGTACATCTTGTCCTATTTCTATAAATATACAAGCCATTCCTGTATCTTGACAAATTGGTGATGATGAAGTACAAGCTATCTGTGCATTTTCATGAAGTACTTCTAATATTTGTTTTCCTAATAAAGAATCTTCTTCCTTGATTGCTTTATGAAGAACATCTTTGACATCATGAGGTAAAACATAATTTGCTTCTATACATAACTGTTTAACTGCCTCAATAATGTTATCTTGTTTGATTTCTCTCATTCTTATACCTCTTTTGTTAGATTTATTATATATAATTTTATTCTTAAGAACAAGAAAAAGAATTAAAGGATATGTCCCTTTAATTCTTGAATAGATGGATAATACAAACAATAATAACGAAGTGACATTAATTCAACAACAGTTAATAAAGTATGCTTCCCTGTTTTTCTATTTTTAGCTTTACCTAAGATAATCTTATGATCTATAGGTATTTTAATATCTATCTCTGGATTATTTGTCATTAAGACAACCTTACATCCAGATTTCTTTATGTATTGTAAGATTTTAAAACCAGTATTCGTAAAGTAACCATTAACTGTAATAATAATTGCAACACTATCTTTTGTAAATTCTTTAGCACATTCTAATTGACGAGATACATCCATATAAGCCATTGTAAACTTTTCTAACATTAATAAGTCTGTTTGAAAATGTAAAGCAGCACTATGTGAGAATTGTGTTCCAAAGAATCCTACTGAATCACTTTGATGAATTAATCTTAGAGCTGCATCAATCTCTTTCCAATCTAAAACTTGAGGTAAGTAAGAGACATTATCAATGACTTGATTCACATATTCCTGAGTTGCTTTTTGAGGGTTTCCTCGCATGACTTCTAAAGGAATATTGATTAAGTTATTAAACTTCTTATCATTAGAATGAAATGTATAACATTCTTGTTTTAAATGAGCAAAGTTTTCATAACCTAACGCTCGACAAAAACGTGATATCGTTGCTGGTGAAACAAAGCATTCACTTGCCAGTTCACTAATACGCATATCAGAAATTCTATAAAAATTATTAGCCATAAACCATGCTATATTATAATTTGTATCATTTTCAGCTGCAGTATCTAAAAAGATAATCAATCTGTAAAATAAATTTTTCATGAAAATCCTCCTATTTCTTTTGATATTCACCTGAAAGTTCAACTTGTAAATAGTTAATACCGCCAGATTCCTTTATTATAACTTTATCTTTCTTTAAAGTAAACTCTAATGTATGTCCATCTTCGCCAACATCATAAATTGCTATATTTTTATCTTCTTCAAAATCAGCAAAATCTTTTATGCCTTTTTCACCAAGCATAATCGAAAATGCAAAACCAGTTTTATATTCATCATCATATTCAATTGTTAAATTCAAATCATCTTTTTGATATTGTCCTTCCCAACTCAAATCTTCATTCTTTTCAACAGTTGGAGAACATCCTAACAATAACATACTCAATACAATTAATAACCATTTCCTCATTTTTTATCACCTACTAACACTATAACGCATATCTTATCATAAATCACATATTTTTTTACATTTCTTACGAAATATGCCCATATAAACATTATATACTATGTTTGTAGTCAAAAAACATTTGTTTTCCCTTCAAATAGACTACTTCATGATATCCTTTCCCAAACTGATATCAAAAAAACAGATAAGGACTCCCACCTTATCTGTTTTTATTTTTCTTTAAAACTTTACTCACAATAATTCCTGCCACACTCCCCAATAACAATAAAACAAGAAAGGTTATTTGTGAATCATCACTTGTAGAAATAACATTATTTTTAACTATTTCTTTTGTTTCATCTTGTTTATAAATTGGATATAAGGTTAAATTATGTTTTTGCATAATAAACGTTGCTTGATTGCGATAACTTTCTCCACTACCATCTTTTTGAGTATTCCATTCAACAAAAGTATAACCATCTTTTTCTAGATTATCTTGATATAAAGTCACTTCATCTTGATCATGATATTGTTTTTGAATGACTTTATCGTTAATTATATATTGAACTGTATAAATCTTTTTTTGAAGTCCAATATTTTGATGAGTATTTTCGTTAATATTCAAACTGACTTTTGAATCTTGAGACAATTGAAAATGATTACCTAATAAACCTTCATTATATTTTGTTAAGATATAATCATTTAAATTCTCTATTGTGATTGTATAGGAAAGTGTTTTATCGTATGTTTTGAACGCATAATAACCTTGTTCATCACTGACGCATGTTTCTATGAGATTAGAACCTTGCCATAAATCAATCGAAATATCTTTAACTCTTTCACATTCTTCTTGAAACATTCCACTTTTTTGATTATCAAGAAATACATATCCATGAATAGTGGCTGGATAAAAAATTAAAGAATCTTGATAATAAGATAAAATATCAGTATACGTATAGACTTTATCCGTAGATAATGCATTCGCATTATATAATAGACTTGCAAAATACAATTCACCAGAACTTGGAATGCATAGCTTACTATTTTCTAATTGGATATCATATGGGAGTTCATTCACAATCTTTATATCTTCATAGGTATAAGAAGAATTCTGTTGATTGATCAATGTATCAATCATTGTTTTATCAAGGATAACTTTATTGTTTTCTATACTTTCTTCATTAATCTTATAAATACAATATTGTGGTTCTTCATCAACTGCATAAACTGGAGTTATATTCAACATCATAAGCAAACTCATTATTAATAAACTTATTTGTCTTTTCATAGAACTTTTCACCTTCTTCTAGGTTCCCTTGATATTCTATATTTATGCATAAGCCAAAATGAATAACCACTAAAATAAAAAAGATATATAAAAAAAGAATGAAGCCATGTGCAATCATTCTTTTATATTGTCTAAATAAGTACTTTCTTGTAGAGATTTAGCACATTTTCATAGAACACCTTACGAACATCCTCTTCACTTAATCCAGCCTCTAACAAATCATTATAAAGCAAAGACATATAAGAAGCATCTTTGATTTCTAGATTTTGTGGAATCCCATCAAAATCACTTCCTAAACCAATGCAATCAATTCCAGCAATACTCTTTATATAAAGAATATGTTTAACCATTGATGATACCTTAGACAAAGCACCCTCTTCAAGATTTTCATCTAAAAAGTCAGCTGCAAAATTAATCCCTAAAACTCCCCCACGTTTTGCTAATTCTTTAATCATTTGATCATCCATATTTCTAGCATGCGCACATACACTTCTCGCATTAGAATGTGAAGCAACAAAAGGTTTGGTTGTATATTTTAAAACATCATAAAAACCAGCATCAGATAAATGAGAAACATCAATAATAATCCCTAATCTTTCACATTCTTGAACATATTGAATACCAAATTCAGTTAATCCATTTTCAGTATCACAAGTATGATATCCATGTAATTCATGATTCATATCAAAGTTAGGAAATCCTATACCATTAACAAAATTCCAATTCAATGTAATCATTCTGACTCCTAAACGATAATAATTTCTAAGATATGAAAAATCATTATGAATAACTGCTCCTTCTTCTAAAGTTAATAAAGCACTCATCTTATGATTCTTTTGATTATGAATGATATCATCATATTTATAAACAACATCAATAATATCTTTGTTTTTTTCTATTTCTAAATAAAACGTATCAATCAAATGTTGAACATGTTCAACAGGATCATTAACTTTTTTTAAATGTGTAAAAACTGCAAAGTTTTGTAAAATGTAATGACTTTGTTGCATCTTTTCTAAATCAATATTAAGATGATTCTTTCTTAATGTGATATCTTTTCCTTCACGTAATAATCTATCTATTTCATAAATAGTATCACAATGCATATCAATAACTTTCACGATTTAATCTCCTTAAAATGTTATATCTTTTTCTTGATAATCTTTTGTGAGTGATTTTGTTTCTTTTAACCAATCAAGAGCTTCTTGAATTTCTTCATCTTCAAGATCATCAATAACTCCAAAATGAGCAAGTTTACAAACATCATAAAGACTTTGCCATAATGAATCAAAATCATTATTTTCTTGATCAGATTTTTCACTTGCTTCATAAGCAAACATTTCATGTGCTTTTAAGACTGCTTCTTGTTTATTCATATGATAATTCCTCCTCAATCATACCTAAATAAAGACATGCTTTATAAATCCCATCATTATCTATACTATCAGTTATATGGGTTGCTATTGATTTTAAATACTTATTCCCTTGTCCCATTGCTATAGATGTCTTAGCATGTTTAAACATCTCTACATCATTCATCGAATCTCCAAATGCAATATATTCTTTTAACTGATATAAATCTAAAAGTTGCGAAATACCTGTTGCTTTGGAAAGTGAAGCAATGGTGATATCAGCATATGTAGATTCACCAGGTAAAACTTGAACACCTTCAATAAGTTGAAATGGTGCATAATCATAAAGATGTGGTCCATAAACAATTAATGCATCAACATCTTGTCCTTGGTATTCACCAATATGTGGAATAACATTTTTAAAATATCGTTGTGATTCTAAAACAAATTCATCAGGTGCTTTTGTAATAAAGCGTGGTTGTGATTTGACAACAGTTGCATAACCTAATTGATGAGCAGTTTCAATAACTTGAGCAACTGCTTTTTTATCCATTGTCGCATGAAACAATTCTTTACCATCTCTATCTAAAACAATTTGTCCATTATTACAAACATAACCATCCCAATCAAAGATTTCCATTAATCCTGTTTGACTCAATGAATCAATTCCTCTACCAGAAGAAATAATACATCGATAGCCTTTTTCTTTTAAAAGTTTTAATGCCTTTAAAGTTGATTGACTGACTTGATGATGAACATTGTCACGCAATGTTCCATCAACATCAAAGCATAATAATTCTTTCCTCATTAGATTCACTCCTTATTTGTCATTATACTCGAAATAAGATGAATTTCCTATGTTTTTTATGTATAATATGGATGAGGTGATAAATCATGAAAGAACATTTAACAATTGTATCACAATTTGATAATCTTCCTTTAGATGTTATCGTTATGAGTGCAGCACATCCAAAAGGAATTATTCAGATTTCTCATGGAATGTGTGAACATAAAGAGAGATATTTAGACTTTATGGATTTCTTAGTTCAAAATGATTATATATGTATTATTCATGATCATCGTGGACATGGAAAGAGTATTTTAAGTGATGATGATCTAGGATATTTTTATGAGAATGGACATATTGGAATTATTGAAGATTTACATCAAGTTTCTTTATTTATTAAAGAAAGATATCCAAGTTTACCGCTTTATCTTTTTGGACACAGTATGGGTTCAATGGTTGTAAGGTGTTATACTCAAAAATATGATCAAGATATTCAAGGATTAATTGTTTGTGGAAGTCCTAGTCAAAATCCTGCTGCTTCAATAGGATTACGTTTATCATCATGGTTATCACATCGTAAAGGACATCATCATCGTTCTGATTTCATTCAAAATATTGCTTTTGGGGCTTTTAATAAAAGATTTGATACAAATACACCAAACAGTTGGATTTGTAGTGATAAAGACGTTGTCAGTGTTTATAACCAAAATCCATTATGCCAATATGTTTTTACAACCAATGGTTTTCAATCATTATTTCAGTTAATGTTAAAAACATATTCATCAAAAGATTGGATATTCAAACATCCAAATCTTCCTATTCACTTTATTGCTGGTTATGATGATCCATGTATTGTCAATGAGAAGAAATTTAATCAAGCTGTTGATTTCATGAAAAACATTGGATATATAAATGTTTCATCATACTTATTTCAAGGAATGCGACATGAAATATTAAATGAAAAAAACAAACATATTGTTTATCAACATATCTTAGAAACAATAAAATCTTGGGAATAACCCCAAGATTTTTTATTTACGTGGTAAAATGTTTTGATATCTTTTTACAATAAATTGATCAGAATAATGTTCATCTAAGAACTCACCAACAAACGTCTGTGCCTCAATATGTTGTTGACGTTGATAAGAACGAATAAGTGCCATTGCTGAAACAGTCATATCTAATATCATAAAAACTGCCAATATCCATGTTAACTGTTTTCCAAAACGAACAGGAATTTTTTCGATTTTATCTGAAAGAAATGGATATATATTTTGGACCCATATAACTGCAATGATTCCCCAGAAGAAACAAAACAAAAGATTAATACGCCCATCAATATTAAACGCTATATCACTATAATCCCAAAAACGCACACCGAACAAGCCTTCCGCTATAAGGCTACATACATATTCATAAACACCACCAAAAAAAGTCCCTACGAAGAAGATAGCTAGATCTCTTTTACCAGCCATCTTATGCAAGATCACCGTCAGCAATACAGTTCCAAATCCCCATACAATAGAAAATTGTCCATATATCAAACTACTTCTACTCATGAATTTACCCATTGTAAAAAAGCACCATACCATCTCAATCATTGCTCCTAAAAAAGAACAACATATAAATATCCAAAACAATTTATATAAATTATATCCTTTAGCAAATGTCTTTATATTCATAGATTACCTCCATATATTGGAATAATATATCATTAATGAATATGTTTTTCAACAAAAAAAGAGAACTTGTCTATTTTACAAATTCTCCATATTCATTTATTTCTTGAATATAAACTTGTTTTTCTTTTAAACTCTTTTGAACATCAATAATTCTTTGATTAGAAGAACCTTTATAAATTAATGAGAGACTTTTTAATGACTCTTCAAATCTTCCATCAACCAAAATATCACAAAGAGAAAGTAGTTTTCTTTCGACTATTCCTAATTCTAAGATTTCTTCAAATGTATAACCACTATATATCATAATATGAATATTTTTTTCTTTAAGAATTGTCAAAAGTTCAATCAATGGTATTGGTTGCAAGAATGGTTCTCCTCCAGATATTGTAACACCATCTAATAAAGGATTACTCTCTATCTCATTTATAAATGTGCGGATATCTTCAAGATATCCACCACTTAAATCATGGCTTTTAGGATTATGGCATCCCTTACAACGATGTAAACAGCCTTGCGTAAAGATTGAATATCTTAATCCTGGTCCATCAACAATTGAATCATTCACTTTTCCATAAGTTCTTAATTTAATCAATTCCATGTTTAACACGATCTGCTTCTTCAGCTTTTTTTCCATTATTAAAACGATCAAGAGTTCCTACTAAATATCCAGTAATTCTTCTAATTCTTTCAAACTCTTCATGTTCTTTTTCACTACGTCCACACTTTGGACAAACATCATCAATAATTCCGTTATATCCACAAACCGGATCTCTATCAACTGGATGATTAATAGCTCCATAACCCATTTTTGCATCATGCATAGCACGAACAACCTTTTCAAAAGCAGCAACATTCTTTGTTGGATCTCCATCCATTTCTATATAACTGATATGACCACCATTCGTAAGTGAATGATATGGTCCTTCTACTTTAATTTTTTCATATGCACTGATTGGATAATAAACAGGGACATGGAAACTATTTGTATAGTATTCTCTATCTGTAACGCCATCAATCTTACCGTAAATTTCTTTATCTAATTTTACAAATCTTCCTGATAATCCTTCGGCCGGAGTTGCGATTAATGAAAAATTAAGTTTATGCTTTTTGGCTGCATCATCCATTTTCTTTCGCATATGAGCAACGATTTGAAGACCAAGGATCCTTGCTTTTTCATCTTCACCATGATGAGCACCAATTAATGATTTTAAAGCTTCAGCTAAACCTATAAAACCTACAGTTAGTGTTCCATGTTTTAAAACTTCTCTAACTTCATCTGTTGGTTTTAATTTCTCTGAACCTATCCATACGCCTTGTCCCATTAAGAAAGGATAATTCATAACACGTCTACGACATTGAATTTCAAATCTTTCTAATAATTGATCTGTACACATATCAAGCATTTTATCTAACTTATCAAAAAATTCATCAACATCACCTTTTGATTTAATTGCTAGTCTTGGTAAATTAATAGAAGTAAAACTTAAATTTCCTCTCCCTGGTGAAATTGTTTGACTTGGATCATAAACATTAGCCATAACACGAGTACGACAACCCATATAAGCAATTTCTGTATCAGGTGTTCCATTATAATATTTTAAATTGAATGGTGAATCAACAAATGAGAAGTTAGGGAATAAACGTTTTGCAGAAACACGACATGCGAGTTTAAACAAATCATAATTAGGTTCTCCCTCATTATAATTAATTCCTTCTTTCACTCTGAAAATTTGAATTGGGAAGATTGGTGTTTCTCCACCACCTAGTCCTGCCTCAGTTGCTAGTAAAACATTTTTAATCACCATACGTCCTTCTAAAGATGTATCCATCCCATAGTTAATCGAACTAAAAGGCACTTGAGCACCAGCTCTTGAATTCATGGTATTTAAATTATGAATCAATGATTCCATAGCCTGTAAAGTTTCTTGATCAGTTTCTTTATATGTTTGATGACAAGTAAACTTTTGAATCTTTATGATTGTTTCCTCATCAAGCCCGTACTGAGTTAAAATCTTTCTTTCTTCTTCTAAATATCCTCGATCTTCTAATTCAGGTATTCCTGCTAACTTTTTCACTTCTTCAACAAGTGTAACAGCATCTAAATCTGTAAGAAGTTCAATAGCTTTTGCTAAGTTTCTAAAGTATCCTTTTTTATATGTTTTCTTAACGCCTTCTGCCATACCATAATCAAAGTTCACAATTGCTTGTCCACCATGTTGATCATTTTGATTTGATTGAATCGCAATACATGCAAGAGCAGAATAAGTTCCAATACTATTAGGTTCTCTTAAAACACCATGACCAGTTGAGAAACCATTTTTAAATAATTTAATAATATCAATTTGACAACAAGTTGTTGTTAATGTTAAAAAGTCCATATCATGAATATGAATATCACCAGAACGATGTGCTGCACTATGAAGAGG
>JAVWHX010000017.1:0-36695 GCA_036639875.1 Coprobacillus sp. | reverse complement strand
AACAATTGCTTTTGTTAAAGAAGGCGATATCATTGATATTGATATTACAAATCATAAAATTGAATTATTAGTAAGTGATGAAGAATTAGAAGAAAGAAAGAAAGGTTTTGTACCAAAGACTCCTAGTATTCAAACAGGATATTTAAAGAAGTATGCTTCAATGGTTACTTCTGCAAATACAGGAGCTGTATTAAAAGTTAAAGATTAAAAGAGGAGGAAAAGAATATGTTATTAACTGGATCTGATATTGTTGTTGAGTGTTTACTTGAACAAGGTGTTAAAACCGTCTTTGGGTATCCAGGAGGAACAATCTTAAATATTTATGATGCATTATATAAATATCAAGACAAAATTACGCATATCTTAACTTCTCATGAACAAGGAGCTTCTCATGCGGCTGATGGTTATGCGCGTTCAACTGGTGAAGTTGGTGTGTGTATGGCAACAAGCGGTCCAGGAGCAACTAATCTTGTAACAGGGATTGCTACTGCACATATGGATTCAATTCCACTTGTTGCAATTACTGCAAATGTTGCTGTACCATTACTTGGAAAAGATAGTTTTCAAGAAGTAGATATTGCTGGTGTAACTATGCCAATTACCAAACATAGTTTTATTGTTAAAAAGGTAGAAGATTTAGCACCAACTATACGTAAAGCTTTTCAAATAGCGAAAGAAGGAAGACCAGGACCAGTATTAGTTGACATTACAAAAGATGTTACTGCTGCAACAGGTGAATATGTAAGAGAAAATCCTGAACATATTCAAAGACGTAGTTATACTTATCCAACTTCTGAAATAAAAAAAGCTATTGAATTGATTGAAAAAAGTGAAAGACCTTTTGTTTTTGTTGGAGGTGGAGTTATTACTGCTGATGCTTCTTCTGAATTAAAAGAGTTTGTTGAAAAGATTGATGCACCTGTTACTGATACATTGATGGGTAAAGGCGCATATGATGGAACAAATCCTCGTTATACAGGAATGCTTGGAATGCATGGAACAAAAACAAGTAACTTAGGTGTATCTCGTTGTGACTTATTAATCACAATTGGAGCAAGATTTAGTGATCGTGTGACTGGTAATTCATCAGTCTTTGCAAAACATGCTAAAATTATTCATATTGATGTTGATGCTGCTGAAATTAATAAAAATATTAATGTTGATTTAGGAATTGTAGGAGATGCTAAAAGTATCTTAGAAGCATTAAATTTATTATTAAAACAACAAAATCATCCACAATGGTTAAAAGAAATAAGATTACTTAAAGAACAATATCCATTAACATATAATCCAGATGTATTAACAGGACCATATGTTATTGAACAAATTGATGCATTAACTGATAGTAATGCAGTTATTTGTACAGAAGTTGGTCAAAATCAAATGTGGGCAGCACAATACTATCACTATAAACGTCCTAGACAATTAATAACAAGTGGTGGACTTGGAACAATGGGTTATGGTTTAGGAGCAAGTCTTGGTGCTAAATATGGAAGACCTGATGAAGACGTCTTTAATATTGCTGGTGATGGATGTTTTAGAATGAACATGAATGAACTTGCGACAGCATCTCGATATAATATTCCTATTATTCAAGTTGTATTAAACAATCATGTATTAGGAATGGTTAGACAATGGCAAACATTATTCTATGATAAACGTTATTCAGCAACTATCTTAAATGATAAAGTTGATTTCTGTAAGGTTGCTGAGGGATTAGGATGTAAGGCTATTAAAGTCACAAAGAAAGAAGAAGTTGCTCCAGCAATTTTAGAAGCTTTGGATCATGATGGACCTGTCTTTATTGAATGTATTATTCAAGAAGATGATAAAGTCTTCCCAATGGTAGCACCTGGTGCTTCAATTGAAGAAGTCTTTGATGAAAATGATGTCCAAGAGTAAATTAATAAGGATTCTATATTAAGTATAGAATTCTTTTTTTCTTAGTTATAACATATTGTCGATTTTTGTCGATATTAATGATAGAATCAGCTTATAGATATTGAAAAACATTTTTACAAAATCTATACCTTGTTAAAATAGACATTATGAATTATATATAAAGAGGGAGGGATATATATGCTAAGTGGAAGAATGCTAAGAATATTAGATTATTTGAATTGTCATCAAACATCTTCATATAAAGAAATAGCGAATGATTTAGATATAAAAGATCGTTATATAAGATATGATCTTGATAAGATTAATGATTATTTATCTTTACATAAGTACCCTCTTATTGAAAAACAACCAAAAGGTGTTATTGTTTTTCCACATAATATAGATGTATCATTATTAGTTAATGATGATAGTTTTATATATACAGTTAAGGAAAGAATATCACTTATTTACTATATCTTATTATTTGATTATAGAAGAATGAATATTGAACATCTTAGCCATGATTTTCAGGTTTCAAGAACGACAATTAAAAATGATGTTGCTTACTTAGAAGAATTCTTATCTCAATATAATATAGAATTATTTTATGATAGATATTTTGATATTAAAAATTATAATCGTAATATTATTGATATTATGAATAATGAACTATCGCAATACATTTATTTATTTAAAGATGCTCATACACAGATGAATTCATTTGAAACATATGCATATAATATGGTTATTCAGTCTTTTCCAGGTATCTCTATTAAGGAAATAATATGCTATATAGATCGTATATTTGAGAAGAATAGATTTCATTTTAATGATGAAAGTTATTGTTGGGTTGTTTCTAATATTCTATTATTGATATGGTTTTTAACTCATCGAGAAGATTTACCAGAAGGTATTGGTTTTGATGCTCCAAAAGGATTAAATAAATATTATGAAGATATAAAAGAATTAGAAGATATGATAGGTGAACCCATTACTCATTATTATAGAGGAGCTCTTATTCGTTTATTGGATTATATTAATGATAATGAAGGATTGTATCAAAAATTAGATATTCTTCAAATTCAAACAATTATGACTCAACTTGTTGAAAAAATGTCAAAAGATTTAGAAATTGATTTTAGTAAAGATCATGTTTTAATTGAAGGTTTATTTAATCATATTGCTCCACTTATGAAAAGAATGAGTTCATCTTTATATATGTATCATCATGTTATATCCATTATTCCTGAACAAGATCAATATATTTATGAGATTTTAAAAAAAGGAATTAAAGAAATAGATATTTTAAATCAATTAGATAATGAAGATGAAATAGCATATTTAGCAGTTCATTTTATTGCAAGTATTAGAAGAATGAAAAAGGTTGTTCAAAAGCGTATCTTGGTTGTATGTAATCATGGTTATGGAAGTTCTACAATGTTAAAAGAATTACTTATGAATGAATTTCAAGTTAAAATTATTGATATGATTCCTGCATATCAATTATCAACTTATCCTTATTTAGATAATGTTGATTGTATTGTTTCAACTGTTTCACTAAAGAATACATATCATAAGTTAAATGTTGTTGTGAGTCCAATATTAACAGAAATTGATTATAAGAAATTAATTGAGATTGGATTACAAAGAAAAGAAGTGAGAATGAATTATCATTCTTTAAGTCATCGTTTAAATTTCTTGGATGATGAAGATCGTCATAAGGTATTAGAAATTATTCAAAGTGAGTTAGGACATAGTGGTTCAAAAATAACGAAACTCAAGTATAAAGTTAGTGATCTTTTAGAAGAGAATTGTATAGATATGATTGATGAAGAGATAGATTGGCAAAATATAATTATGAAGAGTGCTAGTCTTTTAGAAAAGAATAAGAATGTTGTTGCTGGTTATGGCAATCAGATAGTTAATGATATTATGAATACTGGATTTTACTGTGTGACAGATCAATGTTTTGCATTATTTCATGGGAGTGAACAGGAAGATGTTTATCGTAGTGGTATAAGTTTAATTGTAAATAAAAAAGAAATGTGTTTTGATGATAAGAAAGTTCATATTGTTTTCTGTTTAGCAAGTAAAGATAAAAAAGATCAAATTCCAGCTATGATTCTTTTAATGAGAATGGTTAAGAAGACACAACTTTTACAAAGATTACAGCAGGCAACAAGTCGTGATGATATTTTCAATATTATCAAAGAATGTGAAAAAGAAGTTATAGATTAATAAAGTGAGAATTCCGTTTGTTATACAAGCGGGATTTTTTGTATTTAAGACAGATTATCGAAAATAAAATTACAAAATATGTATCTCGTCAAAAGTCTTAATATAGATTATATATATAATATAGGGCTTTATTGAAAAGGGGGTATTTATGTGAATGACATGGTTAATCTAGATTGTATACTTATGGATTTAGAAATAAAGAATAAAGAAGATATCATGTACCTTCTTATTCATCGATTAAAAATGAAAAACTATATAGAAAATACTGATGATTTTCTTCAGACTGTCTTACAACGTGAAAATGTATTCCCTACATCAATTGGGAAGATGATTGCTATTCCTCATGGGATGAGTGAACAAGTTAAGAGACCTATTGTTTGTTTTGGTAGACTTAAGAAGCCTATTATATGGGATCAAACACAACAAGATAGTGTTTCGATTGTTATCTTAATAGCTGTTCCAATATACTGTCAAGATATCCATATTCATATTATTTCACATTTAGTAAGACACTTTTTACATAATGAGTATGTTCAAAAACTACTCATATGTCAAAAGCAAGAAATATATGAAATGTTGAAAGAAGGTTTAGAAAGCAAATGAAAAATCATAAAATTTTAAGTCGTCTTAAGAAACATATTCTAACAGGAACATCACATATGATCCCATTTATTGTTGTAGGTGGAGTTTTGTACTCAATGGCAATTATGCTTAATGATACACCAACTGTACCAACGAGTGGAATGTTAGGGGATATAGCTAAAATTGGTATGGTAGGTTTAGAACTCTTTATTCCTATATTAGGAGCTTATATCGCTTATAGCATTGCTGATAGACCAGGATTAGCACCAGGAATGATAGGTGCCTATCTTGCTAAAGAAGTCAATGCTGGTTTTATTGGTGGTATTGCGGCTGGATTTATTGCTGGGATTGTTGTTAAACAAATCAAGAAAATAAATCTTCCATTGACACTGAAATCTGTAGGAACTATTTTCTTATATCCATTAGGAGGAACAATTATCACAGGAGCAATTGTTTTATGGGTTATAGGAACACCAATTGCTTTATTGATGGATTCACTTACTCAATGGTTATCTCAATTAGGAGATTTAGGAAAAGTTCCATTAGCAGCAATTTTAGGAAGTATGACTGCATTTGATATGGGTGGACCTATTAATAAAGTAGCAACTTTATTTGCTCAAACACAGGTAGATACATTGCCCTATCTTATGGGTGGAGTAGGTGTTGCCATATGTACACCATCAATTGGAATGGGAATAGCAACTTTGTTATCCCCTAAAAAATATACATCAGATGAAAAACAAGCTGGAAAAGGTGCATTATTAATGGGGTGTGTTGGTATTACTGAGGGGGCTATTCCTTTTGCTGCCCATGATCCATTACGTGTTATTCCATCTATTATCGTTGGATCAGTAGTTGGAAATATAACTGCATTTCTTTTGGGAGTCTTAAATCATGCTCCATGGGGAGGCTTGATTGTACTACCAATAGTAGAAAACAAGTTTGGTTATGTAATTGCAATTTTAATAGGATCATTTGTAACTGCATTGCTTGTTAATGCATTAAAAAAAGAGGAACCAATCACACAGAATGATGAAGAATTTGATATTGAATTTGAAGAATTATAGAAGGAGTTTATATGAAAATAGTTTGTGTTACATCATGCCCATCAGGAGTTGCTCATACATACTTAGCTGCTGAAGCACTTATGTTATCAGGTGAAAAATATGGAGTTGAAGTTATTGTTGAGACTCAAGGTGGGGCAGGAATAGAAAATCGATTAAAAGAAAAAGATATTTTAGATGCAGTTTGTGTTGTTTTATCAAACGATATCCTTATTAGAGAAAGCAGAAGATTTTTAGGTAAGAAGATATTAAGAATTTCAGTTGCTGATATTATTAAAAAATCAGATGCAATTATTTCGAAAATTATTCAAACATTTAATCAATAATTTTGATTATTTAGATATGAAATTTTTTTGTAAAACAAAATTACAAATGTTCTATATACAATAATAGAATTGATTATGCTAGGGTTGTGATGTAAGCAAGGGATAAAGAAAACAATATTATTTATTGTTCTTTGCATTAAAGGGAGGAAAAAATATGGCGAAGAGAATGAACGTATTTATGCGTCAAAAAGTTAAAACACACAAAATGGAGAGGAAAATGAAATTATTGAAGCTTGCCATAGTATCAGCACTGTTATTTACAAGTGTCTTTATATTTCCGACAAGTACTTCTGCTAAAGAGAAGGATTTGGTTGATTATGTGAATACGCTTTTTGGAACAGATGTAGATGAAGGTTCAACATCTGCGGGACCCGCATTGCCAAATGCATCAATCCATGCAAGTCCTGAAACTCTACCACCCGATAATGGTGGATATCATAGAGGAAATCCTGTAGTAGGATTTGGACAATTGTATACACAAGGATCTGGAGGTACTAAGTCTTATGGTAATTTCTTGTTATCGCCACAAACAGGGGATATCAAAACCAAGGAGCAAGATCATGCTTCACCAATAAGTGAACAACATGGACAAGCCAATTACTATACGACAAAGCTAGATAAGTATAATATCAAAGCAGAAATAGCACCAAAAAAACACTCTGCTATTTATCGCTTTACATATCCAGAAACTGATAATTCTTCATTTATTATTGATGTCAGTAGAAAAATTGGTGGATCAGTTGCTATGAAATCTGGATCAGTGAACATCGATAAAGATAATAAAACAATAACTGGTGGTGGTACTTTTGGAGACAATTGGAATCCAAATAGTTGGGATATGTATTTTGCATTATCTTTTGATCATGATTTCACTGAAATTGGAACATGGGATGATAAAGGTTTAAAAAAAGATAATTTATCTTTAACTAAAACTGCAAAAGAACATTTTGGTTCATATGTTAAATTTGACACATCTGATAACAAAGAAGTGAATGTCAAAATTGCTATTTCTTTTGTAAGTGAAGAAAAAGCAAAAGGCTTTTTAAATGATGAAATTAAAGATTTTGATTTTGAAAATATTAAAGAAGAAGCAAAAGATACATGGAATGAAGTCTTAGGAAAAGTTGAATTAGGTGATACGGTAGATGAAGAAACAAAGAAGAAATTCTATACTGCTTTATATCATACAAATATTCAACCAAGAGATAGAACTGAGGATCATGGAACATGGGATGATTATTATACATTATGGGATTCTTGGAGAACAGTATTTCCATTCTTACAATTAACAAGACCAGAAGTTGTTGCTGGAAATATCAATTCTTTTATTAAGAGATATGATCAAAATGGGATGTTGTCTGATGCATACATTCAAGGAAAAGAGTATTTATGTGGGCAAGGTGGTAATGATATTGAAAACATTATTGCTGATGCTTATTTAAAAGATATTCCAGGCGTAGATTGGAATGAAGCTTATAGAGTTGCGAAAGGTGATGCTGAAAATTATCGTTCACAACAATATGATCAAGTAGGATACCATTATAGTGGCACAAAAGCAATTAATGGTAAAGATTATTCATGGCGTGTGAAACCAAGTTCGGCTACAGTTGGTTTTGCATACAATGACTTTTCTATTGCATCAATGGCAAAAGGATTAGGAAAAGAAGAAGATTACAAAAAATTTTTAGCATCTTCAAAAAAATGGTTAAATAACTGGGATGAAAATCTTGTGGCATCAGATGGATATAAAGGATTTATTCATAAACGTGGACAAGATGGAAGTTATCCAAAAATTGATCCAAGTCGATTAACTGGTATGGATGGAACAGAAAAAATATTTGCAGGATATAACGATGATTTCTATGAAGCGGGAATTTGGGAAGGAAGTTATAGTCCAACATTCGATTTACCAACCCTTATTGAAAAAATGGGTGGCAAATATGAATATGCTGATCGTTTAAATTTTGCATTAGAAAAAGGTTATATGAATTTTGCAAACGAACCAAGTTTTCAAACAATTTGGACATTAGCAACTGATGAAGTTCAACGTCCTGATTTAGCAAGTCATTGGGTTGATGATTATTTAAATATGTATACTGATGTAGGATATCCTGGAGATGAAGATAATGGAGCAATGAGTTCTATGTATATGTTCATGATGAGTGGTTTCTTCCCAATGTCAGGAACAAATAATTATTATTTACATGGAACAAAATTACCAGAAGTGACTTATCATTTAGGTACCGGAAAAGATTTTGTTATTAAAGGAATTAATACAAGTGATAAGAATATTTATGTTCAATCTGCAACATGGAGTGGACAACCATTAACAAGTTCAAAGTTAACTTATGAGCAAATTAAAAATGGTGGAACATTAGAATTTGTTATGGGTAGTCAACCAAGTGATTGGGCAAGAGTTGCTGATAATGAAAATCCAGGTGAAGTTCAAAATTTAAAACTAGATAATTCTCAATTAAATGAAGGAAAATTAAATTTAACTTGGGATAAAGCAAAAGATAATACTCAAATTAAAGAGTATAATATCTACAGTTCAACACAAGAAAACTTTGAATTGAACGATAAAACTTTTGTTGATACAACAAAAGAAACATCATATACATTTGAGGCAACAAATGGAACAAAGTATTATGCTGTTGAAGCAGTTGATTATTTTGCTAATAAATCAAAGAAGCCACCAGTGATTAAGGTAGAAACATCTGATTCACAAAAACCTGTTATGACTGGAACAATAAGATTAGACAGTCGTTATTTAAATGTTGGTTTAGTGAAGTTTGATTGGGAAAAGGCAACAGATAACACGAAAGTCAAAGAGTATATGATTTATAGAAGTACAAAAGAAAAATATGATTTAAATGAAGATACGTTGATTACCAAAACAAATGATCTTTCATTTAGTGAAACAAAGACAAAAGGAACATATTTTTATAAAATATGTGCAGTAGATATCTATGGAAATATATCTAATCCATTAACGTTAAAGGTAGAAAACCCTACTGATTTAACTGGAAAAACTTTAAAATCTAGTGTTAATATTGCAAATGGTAAAACAGCAACCGTTAGTGGGAAAACTGCTGATAAGGAAGATGGAAAGTTTGCAGTAGATGGTGATGCAAAAACTAAGTGGTGCTGTAAAGAAGATCAATCTTCAACAAAACCCGATTTCTGGTTAGAAATAGATTTGGGTGAAGTTTATCAATTAAATAAATGGTCTGTTAAACATGCTTCTCAATCTGGTTTGCCTGGAGAACTTACATCATATGATACAAAAGATTTTAAACTTCAAGTCAAATCAGGAGATCAATGGCTTGATATTGATACTGTAGTAAATAATACAGATCAGATTACGACAAGAACAACTTCAATGTTTGAAGGACAGTATATTCGTCTTTATATTACAAAACCAGTACAAGATAATGCTCCAGCAAGAACTGTGAGACTTTATGAGTTTGAATTATATGGAGATGAGAATGCTCAAGTGCTTAATGGAAGTCTTATGAAGAATTCTGAAATCATTGCTAAAGTCAATGGACAAGCGAATGATAAAGAAGGTGCTAAAGCTGCTTTAGACTTTAACACAACAACAAAATGGAGTTGTCGTACAAGTGGTGCAGAAGATGGTAAGTATTGGTTAGAAGTTCAATTACCACATCAATATACTGTTGACTCAATGAGTTTATTAAGTGCTGGAAGTGAAAATCCATTATTTATTACTAAAGAGTTTTCTCTTCAAGTTAAAGAGAATGGTGAATGGAAAAATGTATTAGATGTTAAAGGAAATACTGAGAATTCATATAAGGGAACATTAAGTCAAAAAGCAACAGGTGATGAATGGCGTTTATTAATTCCTAAACTTGGAGATGCTAATGAAAATAATGCAAGAATATTAGAATTCCATTTATTTGGTGAACGTATTATTGAAAAAGATGAATTACAAAAAGCATATGATGCTAATAAAGATAAAAAACAAGATACATATACATCAAAATCTTGGAAAACATTTACAGATGCATTAAAGAATGCAAAAACTGTTCTTGATGACACTACAGCAATTCAAAGTGAAGTTGATTTAGTATTAACTCAACTTAATGAAAGTATTAAAAACTTAGTTGTTGCTGGTGATAAAACAGAACTGAATAAAATGATTACTGAAGTTCAAGGAATGAATAAAGATCTTTATACTTTAAAGAGTTGGAATTATCTTCAAGATATTTTAAATAATGCAACTCAGATAGTTGAAGATGAAAATGCAACTCAAGAAGAGATAGATAAGAGTATTGTTGAATTAAGAAAAGCAATCGATTCACTTGTTAAAAAGCCTGTTATATCAGATAACCCTGATAAACCAGCTGAACCTAATACACCTAATCAACCAACAAAGCCAACCGACAAGGAGGATTTGATAAAAGTAGAGACAGGTGATCAAACTCAATTGATACGATATGCATCTATTCTAGGAGTTTCGTTGTTAGCGTCAATTCTTGTGTTCAAAAAGAAGTATAAGAAGAGTCATTAATATAAGAAAGATATTGTCTATTATCTAGGCAATATCTCTTTTAATAGAATATTAACATAAATTATAGTATTAAAGATATTTTGAAAATGATATATGTGATATTTTGGGATAAATCTAAGAATTGATAAGAAATATTTTGTAAAATAAAATTACAATTTATCAATCTTATTCTATATCTAAGGTTATGCTATGGTAGAAGTAGGTTTTTTTAAAGTAGGGGAAAAACGTATTTAAAACCATAATGGGAGGAAAGAAATATGGCGAAGAAAAAAAGTAAAATTTTATTAAAAGGAATGCTTGTAGTTGCATTGATGATTACTGCTATACCAGCAATAGCAATATCAACAATGGTAGATGCAAGTGCAGTAGGGAAGGAAGCAAACTATACACAATATGTTGATCCATTTGTTTCAACAGAAGTAGATTACGGACAACTTTTCCCAGGAAGCGTTGTACCAAATGGACTAGTCAAACTAAGTCCAGATACTTATCCACATGCGACACTAGATCATGCAGGATATGATTATAAGAAAACTCAAATTCAAGGTTTTTCACATACACGTATTGAAGGCGTGGGTGGTCAAGGTGCTGGAGGAGATGTCTTAGTAACACCAACATATGTACAATACACAGGTAGACCTAAGGCTGAAACACGTGCTATGACATATGACAAAAAAACAGAAGAAGCAAAGCCTGGTTATTATAAAGCAGAATTAACACCAAAGACTGGTAAAGATAATGCTGTTCAAGATAACACAACAATGGGAAAAATAAAAGCTGAGATGACAAGTGATGAACGTACTGGATTTCATCGCTATACTTTTCCTAAAGCTGGGAATGTAAATATTATTGCAGATCTTAACTATACATATGATGGAACAGATGTGCGAGATGCTATTTTAGATGTTGTTGAAGAAAATGATCAAACAACTGCTCTTGGTGGTAGAGTTAGTGGTAGAAATGTTGGTGGTTCAGGTAAGTATACTCTTTATTTTTATATTGAAACGAGTAAACCTGCAAACAATGTTAAAACATGGAATGGTAGTAATTTAGGGACAAGAGTTTCTCAAAAGGGAAATGATTTAGGTGCTATTTTAAACTTTGATGTTAAAGATAATGAAGAAATTCAATTAAAAGTAAGTATTTCTCCAATTAGTGTTGAACAAGCAAAAATTGATATGAAAAATGAAATTAGTGATTGGGATTTTGAAAATGCATATCAAAGAGCTGATAAAGCTTGGAATGATGTTTTGAGTAAGATTAGAATTGAAACATCTGAAAAAAGTGATCCAACAGGAGAACTTAAAAAACTATTTTATACACATTTGTATCATATGTTTATGACACCAGTCAATGCAACAAGTACAACTGGTATTTATAGAGGTACAGATGGAAATATTCATGATGCAAAAGATTATACTCATTATGATTCATGGACATTATGGGATGACTATCGTAAATATCCAATGATAGGTCTTGTTATGCCAGATGTTTATAAGGATATGGTACGCTCTATTGCAGATGCATTAGATCATGGTATTGTGACATGGTCACATGATAAACAACCAGTTCCAAATGTAAGAACAGAACATGCAGTTGCTCTTTTGGCTGATGGAGTTGCAAAAGGTTTTACAGATATTGATAACTTAGAAGCAGCTTATGAAGAAGCGAAGAAGATTGCCAACAAGGTTGTTAAAGATGATGTGAATTATGTGCCTGGTAGAGTGGATCAAACAGTAGAATATGCATATGATGATTGGGCATTATCATTGATTGCAGATGCGTTAGGTAAACAAGATGAAGCTGATTTTGCGCTCATTTTGAAAGCTTACCAATTTAATTATAAAAATCTTTATCGAAAAGATGCAGTTGATTCACCATTTAGTGATAAAAAAATGGGGTTGTTATGGACAAAGGATGCAAATGGAAATTGGCGTGAAGGTGATCCAATAAAGATTGGAGAACATGGTTTATATCAAGGTTCAATGTGGCAATATAGTTGGTATGGTTCAAATGATGTCAATGGTATGATGGATTTAATGGGTGGTAAGGAAGAAATGTTGGAAGCATTGCAATACTTATTTGGTGAACAAGACCCAAATAACGGAAAAGCAATGTTACATAATGCTGCTAATGAAGTTGAATTACATGCTCCTTATTTATTCAACTTTGCTGGAAGACCAGATAAGACACAATATTGGGTAAGACAAATCTATACAAAAGAGACATGGAATACGGGTTATGCAAGTGGTGCCGTAAAAGAGAAAATGTATAAGTTATCTCCAAAAGGTTATTTAGAAACTATGGATGATGATGCTGGAACTATGGCGATGATGTTTGTATCTGCAGCAATGGGTATTTTCCCAATGACTCCAGGGGATACAACTTTCCAAATAGGTTCACCTTTCTTTGAAAAAGTTTCATTAGATGTTGGAAATAACAAAACATTTACAATTCAAGCTAACAATGTATCACCAGACAATATGTATATTCAATCAGCTTCTTTAAACGGAACAAGCTTTGATCGTACATGGATTGATTATTCAGAAATCACAAGAGGTGGAACATTAAAATTAGAGATGGGAGATACACCATCAACATGGGCACAAAATGGTATACCTGCTAAATCTAGTAGTGATAATGCAGATACATCGACATATGATAATGATGAAATTGCTTATTCAAGTGGTACTTTCAAAGAATCAAATCTTAATGATGGTTCAATTGATGAAAAGATTATAATTACTTTAAAAACAAAAGAGTTTAATGGTGAAGTTAATGAGAATTTAGCAGCAACAGGAAAAATAAAAATAAAGAATGTTCCTGATGGTATGATTGCTAGTGCAACAAAAAGAACTGAAAATACAGTAGAAGTTACACTAAAGGGAAAAGCTAAACAACATCTTTTGAATGATAGTATTGGTAACTTAAGTATAGAATTAGCGGATAATGCAACAAAAGAAAAGATTACTGATAGTATTAGGAAAGTGAAAGATAACATTAAAGTTATGTTTGATGATAATAAATTAACTTATTCATCAACTCAATTTAAAGAGTCAACAAATGATAATGGTGCTATTACAACAGCAACAACTATTTCATTAACTGGTGATACTACATTTTCAGGTAAAGTTAATGAAGATTATGCAGAAACAGGAAAAGTGAAATTGAATAATGTTCCAGAGGGTTTAAAGGCTAAAGTTATTAAAACAGGAGATAGAACAGTTGTCTTAAGTTTTGAAGGAAAAGCAAAGGAACATGATTATGATGTTGATTTTGAAGTTTCCTTCCTTGATAGTGCATTTAACAATGCAACAGCAAGTCAAGTTGAAAATAGTTCGAGTGGTGGAATGACTGCGTTATTATTAGATTTCTATTATGATAAAACAACGGATTTAAAGAAGTCTATTGCAAAAGCAAAATTGATTCAAGATAAAGTTTATACAACTTCATCTTATCAAGAATTACAAACTCAAATTATAAATGCAGAAAATTTATTAAAGCAAAAGACAATTGATAATGAAGATATTTCAAAGAATATGATCAATCTTTCAAGTGCCTTAAATAGTTTGAAATTGCCTTCGGATGGATTAAAACGACTAGAAGGAGAAAAGAGTGATCATTGGTCTGGTGGCGAATTAAAGAATGAACCTACCAATTTAGGTGGAACTTATGATGGCGCATGGATACAATACGCTGGATTAGATTTTAATGAAATAAATGCTGATGTTATAAATATACGTTATGCAGCAAGTAGTAGCCGTTGTGCAGCAGATGCTCGTATTGAAGTTAGACAAGGTGCTGTTGATGGCGAATTGTTAGGGACTGCTCATTTACCAGTAACATCTTCATGGGGAGATTTAAAAACTGTATCAATTCAGTTAGATAAGCAACCTATTGGAGTTCAAGATATCTATTTTGTCTTAAAAGGAACAACAAGTGCTTCAAACCCATTTATTGCGAACATTGATTATTTACAATTTAGTGATGGTCTTCCTCAAATAGATAAAATAAAATTAGAAGCGGAAGCAAGTCATCAATGGTCAGGTGGAACTTTAAAAAACGAACCAATTAATTTAGGTGGAACATATGCTGGTGCATGGGTTTCATACAATAATGTAGACTTTAAACAAGCAAATGTGAACTCAATTGATATCCGTTATTCGACACGTGTTGATATGTGTGCTACTGATGCTCGCATTGAAGTGAGACTTGGTGATAAAGAAGGACAGTTATTATCAACAGTTAATATGCCTTTAACTACAGGTTGGTCTGACTATCAAGTTGTAACTGCTAATTTAAGTCAAACTTTAAATGGTACACAAAATATTTGTTTTGTATTAAAAGGAACAACTGATACAACAAGAAAATATATCGCAAATATTGATTATATGGAATTTAAAAATGTACCTATACAAACTCATATAGAAGCAGAAAATAGAAATGAATGGTCAGGTGGAGAATTAAAAACTGAGCCTTCTAAAGATTCTTCTGGAACTGAATTAGTGAATGTGGGTGGAACAAGAGATGGGTCATATCTTAGATACAATGGTGTTACTTTTGATGCATCTGGTCAAACAGAAATGACAGTTCGTTATTCTCACAATCCAGGGTCAGCTGGACAAAATTCAAGAGCGGATATTTATCTAGATGATATGAATGGAACACCAGTTGGAACAGTTCAATTCCCTACAACAAATGGGTGGGCAAACTACACATTATCAAAAGTTGTTTTTGATCAACCTATTTCTGGAAAACATGATGTTTATTTAAAACTACGTACAGATACAGCAGGTAAGTGGGTAGTGAATCTTGATTGGCTAGAATTCGCAAAGAAAGTAGATAATGATGAAGCAGATAAAACTGAATTAACAAAAGTATATGATAAAAACATAAATATTTTAAAGAGTTCTTCAAAGTATGATAGTATTGGCTTTAATCACTTTAAAAATGCAATGATACAAGCTCAAGATATTATTGATAATAAAGAAGCAACTGATTATCAAGTGAAAGTTTCTTTAAAAGATATTCGTAACGCTATTCCAGCACTACAATATAAATTACTATATGATATAAGTGATATGACTATTGATATGGAAATGATTGAAGCAAAAGGTTATACAAAAGACAGTTATGATAAGTTAATTTCAGCAATTGCAAATGCAAAAGCGTTAGGTGCTCAAAATACTTTTGAAAAGTATAAAGAAGCATATGAATTACTGGTGAATGCACATGCAACTTTAACAATATTAAATAAAGATGCATTAACACAAATCATTCAAAGAGCAGATGCAATAGATTTATCACAATACATTTCAAAAGGACAGGATCGTTTTGTAAAAGCATTAACTGTTGCAAAAGAACTTGTTGATAAGGACTCATTAACACAAAAAGAAGTTGATGATGCTGTTAATGAATTAGAAACAGCAATGTCTGCGTTGCAAGCAAAGGCAGTGAAAACAGAATTAAAGAATAAGATTCTTGAAGCAGGAAATCTTAAAGCTAATGATTATACAAAGAGTTCATATGATAACTTGATGAAAGTACTTGAACAAGCAAAGATTGTGGATGCAAATGAAAGTGCAACACAAGAAGAAGTTAATACTATGGTTCAACAACTTCAACAAGCAATAAATGAATTGGTAAAGAACGTACCAAGTATTAGTGGGAATCCTGATAATAAACCAAATGATAATAATACAGGAGTAGAAACAAGTGATCAAACAACATTCTTGTTGTATGGATTATTATTGACAATAAGTATTGTTGGTTGTATTGGTTTAAGAAGAAAGAAATTAGAAGATTAATTTATTCTTTAAAACGATTAAAGCATTATCAAAAGCTTTGTTTTAGCAGGACATATTGTTTTATAACAAGATAATTAAGAATGTTTTGATAAAATAATCAATGATAAAATAAAAATATAGCCTTAGTGAAGAATAATAATTGATTATTCTCTCTAGAGGCTATATTATTTTTATTTATTCTCTAATATATGAGAGTATTGGATACATATTAAATCTGAAATAATCATTAATGGATAAGGATGACTTGCATAGTCTTTACGACTTTGATATCGAATATATGTATCAATATAAGGTATAGATAAACTTGCATTAGAAGTCACCATATAAATCTTTGGTTTTGATTTTGTATCTTTAAATGGTTTTGTACGTTGGAAGACTCTATCAAAGTAAGTTCCAGATTCAGAAAAGATTATAATTAAAGTATCTTCATCAGCACTATTCATATAATCAACTTGATCGATAAACTTAATACATGTAAAAAGTGGTTTTCCATTAGTTTGTAAATCATATTGTAAGTTTAAAGCAATATTTTCTGATTGCATATATCCAAAAGCAGCCACTTTTTTATATTTATAAATATCATTTGCTAAATCAATAATATTATTCTCTTGTATACCATTACACATCATTTCTAAATTATGAGTTACACTGAGAATATATGATTTACTTAATGATTGAGAATCAAACTCTTGAAAGTTGAATTTTCCTTTTGCGTGCATATGTTCTATTGGAAATCTAGCAACTTGATTCTTTAATGCGTTAAAATCTTTTAAACCAATATCTCTACAAAAACGAGAAATACTAGAATTAGAAACATAACATTGCTTTGCTAATTCAGTTAATGTACATTCTTCTAAAGTACGAATGTTCTCAATAATGAATTTAGCTATTTTATAATTGTTTGAATCTTTTGGTTCACTATTTATTGTAGATAGTAGAATAATCATTAAATTGAACATAAATAAACCCTCTTTTCATTACCATATTATATATATAACATGAAAAAAGAGGGAATACAATTTATTTTTTAATGACAATAGTTTTTGCAACTTTATCATGAAATGCTTGTGATTTTGGTTTGAAATAGGCATAAGCAATAGAAAGCAATGTTAAAGCATAAGCAATATATTGTAAGGGAGTTACAAATTGAGCTAAGTTGAATAAGGGTAGTAGTTTTCTAAGATAAGCTGCTGTCATAACAATGCCACCTTCTAAGAGTGTAGCGCCAAGCATTTCTCTAATAAACATAGTTTTGTAAGTAATATCAGTTTCATCTTCTTGTACAACTTTTACTTTACATAGTTTTTTACCAAGTGTTTGACCTTTCCATACAAAAGTAGGGATAACAGTATAGTAGATAATTCCAACTACTATGGCGTATAATCCTAGAAGTAGTCCAATATAAAAACTGTATTCTTGTAATTCAAACATATGAGGTTTTAAATAATCACCACCACGGAAATAAAAAGTAATTGGAATAACTGCTAACATATTAGTAAGATACCAATCAATAACAAGGGCTGCAAATCTTCTTGCTCTTATTTCAATGATATCCATTTTACTTAAAACTTGTTTTTTCTTCTTTTTCATATCCTTATCCTCTTTTCTACCAAAATCATAAATACAGAAAAGAAAATTGTCACAAAACAATTTTCCTTTGAAATGAATTAAAGTCTTTTATAATCATTCATGTTTAATAATGATGCTGCATCTTTATCACAAATGACAGTAAAGTTAGGATGAAGTTTTAAAACAGTTGATGGTAATTCATCAGTGATAGGTGAATCCAAAACTTGCTTTAATATTTCAGCTTTTTCTTTTCCTGTAACAATCATAACCAAGTGTTTAACGCGCATTAAACTTTTTGGACCCATTGATAATGTAACTGGTAAATGTGGCTTAGCAGGGTAATTTGGGTTAGCAGCGTTCTTTGTTTGTCGATCCATTGGATAAGTATAACTATCCATAGGTGTACAACGTGGACAATTACTACAGAAGTGTCCATCAAACCCTAAACCAATAAGCATAACATCAATGCCACCAGCATCACGAATTTCTTTATCATATGTTGCCCAATTTTCCATAGTCGTGTTATGAATTCTTTCATCAGGAATATTAGCATCTCTAAAGAATAATTCTTGCATTTCTTCCCAGTTAGGACCTTGTGGTTTGTCAAGATAAGGTGCTTCATCAAATAAATAATATTCAACATCTTTATACTTTTCTTGATCTTTTACATATGGGATCATCATCTTATACAAATTGATTGGAGACTTTCCAGCAGTTAAAGAAATATTTACTCTTTTATCTTGCATCATAGTTCCAAGTATAATTTGCATTGCACTTTCACTCATTTTTTGTTCTGATTCTTCAATAATTAATTTCATCTTTTTCTCCTTGATAATTAAATTTTCAAGAAAGTTATACTCACACGAGTTCATTGTATGATTTTTAATATCTATAATTCAACATATTTCCACAATGTGGAAAGTTTTTCGACATTATGGAAAACAATTGTAATCACCTAAAATATGATTATATAATTTGGGTACGTAAAAAGAAGGGAGAAGTTATTATGAATTTTATGGAGAAATTTAACGAACTTGCAAATCGTACATTAGTACCGATTGCAAATAAGTTAGGTAACCAAAGACATTTGGCAGCTATTCGTGATGGAATGGTTGTCGCAATTCCATTATCTATCTTAGGAGGTGTATGTTTAATTATCTCTACACCACCATTTAAGCCAGAAACATTACCAAATTGGGGAATTATTAGTGATATGTTAATGGGATGGTATAATTGGGCACAAGTGAATAAAGCTATGCTACAATTACCTTTCAATATGACAATGGCTTTAATGGGGTTGTTTGTAACCTTTGCAATTGCTTATAACTTAGCAAAACGATATAAGATAGCTACTTTAAATGCAGCAATTGTCTCAGTCGCAGTTTTCTTACTTGTAACAGCACCTGTTGCTTCAGCAGTACCTACTACTTTTATTAAAGAAGGTGCTACAGCAGCAGACTTACTCACAAAAGCAGCAAACTATATTCCTACAACATTCTTAGATGCTAAAGGAATATTTACTGCCATTATTGTTTCAATAGGATGTGTAGAGATTATGCATTTCCTATTAAAGAAAGATATTCGTTTTAAGATGCCTGAAGGTGTTCCACCTGCAATTACATCTTCATTTGATGCAATTATTCCATTATTTGCATGTGTCTTTATCTTTTATGGATTATCATTATTGATTCAAAACTTTAGTGGACAATTATTACCAAGTTTGATTATGACAATCTTAGCACCAGCAATTTCTGGACTAGATTCATTATTGGGGATTTGTTTGATTACAATTATTGCTCAAACATTCTGGTTCTTTGGTTTACATGGGGCTAGTATTACCCAACCAATCAGATTACCATTTATGCAAATGTATTTAGCAGCCAATATTACTGCCTTTACTGCTGGAGAACCTATTGCACATTTCTTTACACAACCATTCTGGTCTTATGTGATTACACTTGGTGGCGGTGGAGCAACTATGGGATTATGTATTCTCTTGTTGCGTTCTAAATCAGCTGAACTTAAGACATTAGGTAAGTTATCAATTGGACCTGCTATCTTTAATATCAATGAACCTATTATCTTCGGATTACCAATGGTTCTTAATCCATTGATGATGATTCCATTTATATTTGTACCTGTTGTTAACTCAATTATAGCTTATTCGTGTATGGCATTTAATATAGTTGGAAAAGGTGTTATTGAAACACCGTGGACAACTCCAGCCCCTTTAGGAGCGGCTTTAGGTTGTATGGATTGGAAAGCAGGAGTTATGGTTATTGGTTTAATTATTTTAGATATTTGTTTATATTATCCATTCTTTAAGTTAGCAGAAAAACAAAAATTAGATGAAGAAAATGCAGTTCTAGAAACTAATCTTTAAACACACAAGAAAAATACTCACACAATAGAACTTATGTTTTCTTTACTAATAATAGTTTTCTATAAAAACCTAGTACAAATCTTTAAGATTTTGTATTAGGTTTTTTCTTTTGAAATTCTTACATTTTTTATATTGAATATCTTTATATATATTGTATATATTGATATGTAGACAAATATTTGCAAAAAAATGAGAAAAAGAATGTTAAATTTATGTAAAAGAAATGATTTTGTGTATATATTATGTTAATATAGTTAATCAAAGTGGGTGAAATAATGAAAAATTTAACTGGTCTTACAAATCAACAAGTTCAAGAACAAATTCAACTTGGACATGTTAATATATCTCCAAAACCATTAGTAAAAACAAATGGACAGATTATTAGAGAACATGTTTTTAACTTATTTAATGCTTATAACTTTGCAATTGCAGTTGCATTAATTTGGGTACAAGCATGGTCAAGTTTATTCTTTGTCGTGATTGTTGGATCGAATACAGTCATTAGAATTATCCAAGATATTCGTTCTAGAAATATGGTTGCTAAATTGACATTGCTTGTTTCTCCAAAAGTAAAAGTCGTAAGAGACAATCAAATTCTTGTTATTAGTCATGAAGAGATTGTCTTAGGTGATAATATTTATTTAGAATCTGGAAATCAAATAGCTGCTGATGCAATTGTTTTAGATACGCCAGTAGAAGTTGATGAATCATTATTAACAGGAGAAGTTGATCCAATCTTAAAACAAGTTGGTGATCATCTTTTATCGGGAAGTTTTATTATTTCAGGGGCTTGCCATGCTGAAGTTGAACATGTTGGTATTGATAACTATGCAACACATATTGCTGATGAAGCAAGAAAGCGTAAACCTGTTACTTCTGAATTGATTAAGACATTTACTAAAGTGACTAAATTTACAAGTATGTTAGTTGTTCCTATCAGTATTTTGATGTTATTTCAAGCCTTGTCTATCCGTGAAGAAACAATGGCTGTTGCTATTGTTAATACATCAACAGCATTACTTGGTATGTTACCAAAAGGGTTAATTCTTTTGACAAGTGTATCTTTGGCTGCCAGTGTTGTTCGTTTGGGTAAAAAAGAAGTTCTTGTTCAAGAAATGTTTAGTATTGAAACTTTATCGAGAATTGATGTTTTATGTCTTGATAAAACAGGGACATTAACACAAGGAAAGATGAAAGTTCAAGATGTTATTCCTTTAGACAATACACTTCCTTATTCTTTAGATGATATAATGAGTTCTTTTGTAAATGGAAGTTTAGATAACAATGCAACTTTCCAAACGCTTAATGAGTATTTTAAAGGTAATAGTGTTTATAAAACTAAAGAACGTGTTTCTTTTTCTTCAGCTAGAAAATGGAGTGCTTTAGAATTGGATCAAGTAGGAACAATTATTGTAGGTGCTCCTGAATTTATTATTCCTAATCTTACTTTCTCTCAAGAAGTCGAAGAAGCAAAACAAAATGGTGCACGTGTATTATTAATTGCTTATTATCAAGACTTTAAAACTTTTCAAGATCATTTAGAAGATGCTATTCCATTAGCAGTTATTCTTATTCAAGATCCATTACGTGAAGATGCTAAAGAAACATTACAATTCTTTAAAGATAATGAAGTTCAAGTCAAGGTTATTTCAGGTGATAATCCAACAACAGTAAGTGCTCTTGCAAGATTAGCTGGTATTGAAGATTCTGATAAATATATAGATGCAACAACATTAAAAACAGATGCTGATTTAGAGGATGCTATCTTAAATTATAATGTGATTGGAAGGGCAACACCTTATCAAAAACATCAAATGATTTTAGCATTACAAGCTCATAAATTGAAAGTCGCAATGACTGGTGATGGTGTTAATGATGTTTTGGCATTAAAAGATGCTGATGTATCAATTGCTATGGGTTCTGGAACTGAAGCAACAAGACAAATCTCTCAATTTGTTGTGATTAATGGTAAACTGGCAACACTTGTAGATGTTGTAAGAGAAGGACGTTTAGATATTAACAATGTTACACGTTCAGCTTCTATGTATTATTTAAAAACTATCTATACAATACTAATTGCTATTGCAGCAATTATCTTAAATATGCCTTATCCATTTATTCCTTTTCAAATGACATTAATGGATAACTTTATTGAAGGTTTCCCTTCATTTATGATTTTATTTGAAAAGAATATAGAAAAACCAAAAGAATCTATTGGTAGACATGCAATGAGATTCTCATTGCCTAATGCTTTAACAGTTGTATTAAGTGTAGTACTTATGAAGATATTGTCTCCTTATTTAGGATTAGCATTAGATGAAGTCTTTACAATTCTTTATTTTTCAACATTTATGATTGGATTGCATATGATCTATCGTATCTATAAACCATTAAACTGGTATCGTGGTTTGGTATTGATTATTGATATTATTTTGTTTATTGCAGCAACTTGGATTTTATGGCCTTTATTACAAATGGCATCATTGAATCTAAAGCTGATTCAATATATTTTGATTGTTGTTGTGATAGGCGCTATTATAGCCATGATTATATCAAAGATTGTAGAAAAATATTTAGACAAAGAAAAACCAATTTAGGTTTTTCTTTTTGTTTTCTTTTGGGTATAATAAGAGTGTATAAATAAAAGGAGGAAAACGAATGGGACGATTAGGAGTATCAATTTATCCTGAGCATTCAACACCAGAAAAGGATAAAGCGTATTTATCATTAGCGGCTAAATATGGATTCAAACGTGTATTTACATGTTTACTATCTGTTAATAAACCTGCTGATGAAGTTAAGAAGGATTTTCAAGATGTTATTGCACATGCGAATAACTTAGGTATGGAAGTTATTGTGGATGTTGCACCAAGTGTATTTGAAAACTTAGGAATTACTTATGATGATTTAAGTTTCTTCCATGAAATTGGGGCAGCAGGATTTAGATTAGATGAAGGGTTTAATGGAGCGGTTGAAGCATCTATGACTTTAAATCCATATGGATTAAAGGTGGAAGTGAATGCAAGTAATCCAGGTATGTATGTCAACAACATTATGTCAAACAAACCAGATAGATCTAAGTTAATTGCTTGTCATAATTTCTATCCGCAAAGATATAGCGGTTTAAGTTTTAAACTATTTAAACAAAATAGTGAAAACTTAAAAGAGATGGGAATGAACATTGCTGCTTTTGTGTCTTCACAAGAAACGGGAACATATGGACCATGGCCAGTATCTGAAGGATTATGTACTTTAGAAATTCATCGTGATTTACCAATTGATGCACAAACAAGATTCTTGTTTGCAACGGGATTGGTAGATGATGTTTTAATTGGTAATGCCTATGCAAGTGAAGAAGAGTTAAAGAAGTTATCAATGGTTAATCCAGGATTATTGACTTTTGGTATTGAACTAGAAAATACTGTGAGTGACATTGAAAAGAAAATTATTTTTGATTTTAAGAATGTTGTAAGAGGAGATATGTCTGATTATATGGCAAGAAGCACAATGCCTCGTGTTGTTTATAAAGATGAATCTATTCCAGTTACAAATACAAGAGATTTAAAACGTGGTGATGTCATTATCATTAATAATGAATATGGTCATTATAAAGGAGAACTTCATATTATTTTACAAGATATGCCTAATGATGGTAAGAAGAATATCGTTGGAAGAATTCCTGAATATGAACATATAATGTTAGATTATTTAACACCATGGGTGAAGTTTTCATTTATGGAAATAGGTAAGTGAGTCCTAATTTATTAGGGCTTTTTATTTTTTGGAAAAGGGCTAATTATGTTGTAAACAGGCTATTTTTACGTTAAAATGAAGATATATAGGGAAAAAATAAATGGGCAAGGAGAATGGTTTATGAAACGATTAACTGCTGATATTATTGTTAAGATTTCTAGTATGTTATTAGAAAATCAAGTTGATACTCATAATATAGAAAATGTTATGAAGGAACTATGTGATGTCACTTCTTTTGAATATGCTGCAATTTATGAAATTAATTTTAATAAATTTTATTTAAAAGAATCTTATCAAACTGAATCTATTTCATTGACTCCTTTTCTATCTCTTGAGAATTATCAAATAGAAGATAAAGTCCAATATGCATCTTATAAAAATAGAGATACGCAATATCTAGCTGATCAATTACTTGATATTTATAATGCTCAATCATTACTTGTTGTTCCAATTATAGATGAAAAAAAATGTATGCTAGGTTTTATTACTTTATTTAGTCTTACTACAGATATTGAATATGATGAAAAAAGTAAGGAAATACTGACATCACTACTTTATATGTTTGTTCATTATATAGATAGACGTATTTATATTAAGAAGCTTGATACAAGTATGACAACTTTGGATACAATATTGAATAACTCTGGAATTGATGTTTATGTTAATGATTATGATAGTCATGATATTCTTTATGTAAACCAATCAATGGCTGCTCCTTATGGAGGAGTAAAAAAATTAATGGGAAGAAAATGTTGGTCATCTCTTTTCCCTGGACAAACAGGTCCATGTGAATTTTGTCCTAAGTATCATATAGTTGATGAAAACAAAGAACCTTCAAATGTTTATTCTTGGGATTATCAACGTCCTTTTGATGGTTCATGGTTTAGAGTATTTAGTGCTGCTTTTTATTGGGAAAATGGTCGTTTAGCACATGTTATTAGTAGTGCAGATATTACTGATAATAAACGTAATGAAGAAAGAATAGAAAACTTAGCTAATTATGATCAATTGACACAATTACCTAATCGTAGAATGTTAATGAAAGAATGTAAAAGACGTATTGATAATGCAACTGAGAATGAGAAGGGTTATGTTTTATTCTTTGATATAGATGGCTTTAAAAATGTGAATGATGGTTATGGGCATGATGCTGGTGATGAATTTTTAATTAAATTAGGAGAGTTTTTCTCTAATATTCCAATCTTAAAGGATTCTATATATCGTAATGGTGGAGATGAGTTTGTGGCTATTCTTGGTGGCGAACACATCACAGAAGATAATGTTAGAGATTTATCTGCTTTTATTATTAATCGTTTTACAAAGCCTTGGAGTATAAAGGGTAATGATGTTTATTGTAATATAAGCATTGGTGTATCGTGTTATCCAGAAGATGGTACGGTTGCTGATATGTTGATTCAAAAAGCTGATCAAGCTATGTACAATGTAAAAAAATTCGGTGGTGCAGGGGTTTGTTTTGGTCATGAATTAAACTAATGAGATAAGATAATCTTATCTTTTTTTATTTTTAATACAAACTACAAATAAAAAAGATTATACAATAAATGCATAATCTTTTAAAAATAGTTTGTTTTTTTATCTTCCTTACATGTTTATATTACCACAAATTCACCTTTTTTTCAAGTCTTGTAATGGATTTGATAAAGGTGTATTAAGTATATAAGCTATAAAATAGGGAGGAAATAAAATGTTTGATTTGTCTTTGTTTGATAATGAAAGGAAAAAAGTAGAAGCGGTTAATAAGGTTATGGTATGTAATAACATTTCTAGTCGATATGGAATGATTTTAAAACAAGAAGATGTATTAAGGATTATTGAAACACAAGAACTAAGTTTGGTTGAACAAGAGAGGATTGAGTTTGGTGGAACAATTATTGAACAATTGATTTATGCTTTTTGTGATAGTCAGTTTATTTCAAAGTATGAATATGCAGAAAGTATGATTAAGTTTGTTGAAATATTTTATCATTATAGAGAAGAACTTGATGAATTTCTTTCTGATGAAGAAATTATTGAATATATGCAAAGGTCATTTAATGGACCTTGTCAAGGTTCAATGGATTGGTTAGAGAGTAGTCAGTTATGGATACTTATGAAAGCAATTGATGAAAGGAAAGATATTTATATGGATGATGATTATGGTTGTTTCTAATATACAGATAAGTGAAAAAGATAATCAAAGTCATTTTGAGTATTTATTAAATCAATGTCAATCTTCCTTAACTAAAAAAAGAGAACTTATGGATTTGTTAAGAATACAGATAGATAAGTTTGCTAATGGTGATAGTTCTGTATCGAAAGTAAGAGCTCAATCATTGTTGGATTCAATGGTTTATATTTTATCTATGTATTTTAAGCGATATGATGATCAAACAGCCATTCAATTGATTGATGATAAATCAATGCAAGAACTTTATCAAGAAGGACTTCTATGGATGAGATATTTAATGAATACGATTGTGAATGAAGTTAAAACAATTCAAACAACAATGGTTTTAACAGATTATACAATCTATAATGAAACTCTTAAAGCAGGCTTTGATGCATTTATAAAGCATTATAATTATGAATATAATGCTTTGGATCATATCATTACATTTGATTATCCTTTGTTATGTCAAATACAAGGATATGAAGGAATTGAACTTTTCTATCAATACCTAAGTCATATAAAAATAGAGAATACTTTTTGTCAATATTTTGATAATCAATCTATACAAAGCATTCTTTATCACTACAATAAAGATTATCAATTTTATATCTTTAATATAAGTCAATTGCTTCTTAATCAAATGTTATTGAGTAGAATGATTGAATCAAATAAAAAGATAGTGATATTTAATGAAGAGATGATAAAAAAATTATATAAGATTTTAAACGGAAAAACAAAATTAGAAATATATCAGTTTGTTGTTAATGTTTACTATGAATGTATGAATGAATTAGAAATAAATAATCAAAGTATTGTTCAATATTTTTATCAATCTTTATCATCATTCTCGTCAGAAATCTATATAAAATGTTTGCATTGTGTTTTAGAAAAGGAAATGGCTTATAAAGAAGATTAATCGATTGTGATAAAATATTGCATATTGTTTGTATAAGGTATAAGAGTGTGTTAATCTGTAAATGGTTAGCAAAAACTAACTAGGTGTGAATAAGAATCTTCTTTTACCAACCATAGAAGAGGAAATAAGGAGGTTATGATATGGATAAAATTACAAGTGTTTATGCAAGAGAGGTTTTAGATTCTCGTGGTAATCCAACAGTTGAAGTAGAGGTGAAAAGTGAATCGGGGGCTTTTGGTAGAGCGATTGTTCCTAGTGGAGCTTCTACTGGCATTTATGAAGCTGTTGAATTAAGAGATCAAGATCAAAAGAGATATAATGGTTTAGGAGTTTTAAAAGCAGTTGATAATGTAAATACATTGATTTCTAAAAATGTGATTGGAATTGATGTTGTGAATCAAAGAGAAATAGATGAAAAGATGATTTCTTTAGATGGTACACCAAATAAAGCAAACCTTGGTGCAAATGCAATTTTGGCAGTATCTCTTGCTGTTGCAAGATGTGCGGCTGATAGTCAACATATGCCTCTATACAGATATATAGGAGGAGTCAATGCTCATCTTTTACCAACTCCAATGATGAATATTATTAATGGTGGAGCACATGCTGATAATAATGTGGATTTTCAAGAATTTATGATTTTGCCTGTGTGTGCAACTTCTTTTAAAGAAGCTATTCGTATGGGTGCAGAAGTTTTCCATGCTTTAAAGATTGTTTTAAAGGTTAAAGGATTAAATACGGCAGTTGGAGATGAAGGTGGTTTTGCTCCAAATTTCAAATCTAATGAAGAAGCAATTCAAACGGTTTTAGAAGCAATAGAAAATGCAGGGTATAAACCTGGAATTGATATTAAATTAGCAATGGATGTTGCTAGTAGTGAGTTTTATCATGATGGTCAATATATTTTACCAGGAGAGAATAATAAAGTCTTTACTTCTGAGGAATTGGTTAATTTTTATGTAGAATTATGTCAAAAGTATCCAATTATTTCAATTGAAGATGGTTTGGATCAAGATGATTGGGATGGATGGAAATATCTTACTGATCAACTAGGTGATAAAGTTCAACTTGTTGGTGATGATTTCTTTGTAACAAATACAAAAAGATTAAAACAAGGGATTGAAAAAAATGTAGCAAATTCGATTCTTATCAAAGTGAATCAAATTGGAACATTAACGGAAACATTAGAAGCGATAGAAATGGCTCAAAAGGCAAACTATACTGTTGTTATTTCGCATCGTTCTGGTGAAAGTGAAGATACAACAATTGCTGATATTGCGGTTGCGACTAATGCTGGTCAAATTAAAACTGGTTCGGCATCACGAACTGATCGTATTGCAAAATATAATCAGTTAATAAGAATTGAAGATGAATTATCAAACAATTCAAAATATGCTGGTTTAGGTGTGTTTTCTAAGTTTTGATAATAAATAAAAGTCATAGCTCATGGGTTATGATTTTTTAAAAATATTGATTGTTATTGAGGTTCAAGAATGCTTGGAATCCACCCTCAACATAATAAGCCATATATCCTAATGAACGTATTTGATTCACAATATCTTTAGTTCCTATACCTTGATAACACATCAGATAGATAGGTTTGTTTTTTGAAAATGATTGTAATGATACAGCGAGTTCTTCTTTTGTCATATTGATAAAGTTTTTAACATGTAAATTGTTAAATTGATGAACGTCTCTTATATCAATAAAATAGGCATCTTGGTCAATGATTTGATACAAGAGTTTTGGATTAATAGAGTTATTCATATGATCACCTATATTATCTTATTCTAAAAAATATGAAGTGTGCATATAATAAAAAGAAAAGAGTTTATGACATTTTTTCGAAAAAAGTGGTATACTGTATGTAATCAACGTGTTGTTTGTACTGGAGCGTAAGTCCTGTTGAGCAAATAACACGTTATTTATTTAAGAAAGGAGCATTTCATGTTTAAACAAGGAGATATAGTGCTTTATGGTAGTGAGGGTGTTTGTATGATTGATGAAGTGATGACAAGAAAGTTTAAAGATCAGCTTTTAGAATATTTTATTTTAAAATCTGTTTATAATCCTTCTTCAAAAATCTTTATCCCAACCCAGAATGAAGATTTAATGAGTAGAATGAAAGATATTATGTCAAAGGATGAAATTTATCAATTGATTGCTCATATAAATGAAGAAGAATTAATTTGGATAGATCATGATAATTCAAGAAAAGAAAAATATAAAGAAATTATGAGAAATGGTCAAAGGAATGAATTGGTATCATTAATTAAAACTCTATCATTAAGAAATAAAGAACTTAAGTTAAATGGTAAGAAGTTAAATGCTATGGATGATCAGTTCTTTAGAGATGCACAAAAGTTATTGAATGGTGAAATTGCTTATGTTTTCAATATACAACAAGATGAAGTAGGGCCTTTTATTTCAAAACAAATGGGTGGAGATCTTATTTTATCATAATCAAGATGAATGATTTTATTCATCTTTTTTTTAATTTTATGGTGAAAAACAGAGTCTTTTTTTTATTTTTGTCAAACGATATATATAGCTTGATAAAGCATTCACATATCTCAAGAAATCGATTGAAAATCACGTACAACAATGGTATAATGCAGGCATGGAGGAATGATGAAAATGGATAAAAAAACAATTAAAGATATTGAAGTTGCTGGAAAAACTGTTTTAGTACGTGTTGACTTCAATGTACCTAGAAACAAAGAAACTGGAGAAATTACAAACGACAACAGAATTGTTGCTGCTTTACCTACTCTTAAATATTTATTGGAACAAGGTCCTAAGGCAGTTGTATTATTCTCACATTTGGGGAAAGTAAAAACTGAAGAAGATAAAGCTAAAAATGATTTAGCTGTTGCAGCTCCTAGATTAGCAGAATTATTAGGAAAAGATGTTAAATTTGTAAACTGTACAAAAGGTGCTGAACTAGAAGAAGCAGTTAAGAATGCTGATAATGGTCAAGTTATTTTAGTACAAAATACTCGTTATGAAGCTGGAGAAAGCAAAAATGATCCTGAATTAGGGAAATATTGGGCTTCTTTAGGTGATGTATTTGTTGAAGATGCATTTGGTTCAGTACATAGAGCACATGCTTCTACTGCTGGAATTCCTGCTCATTTACCATCAGCAGTTGGATTCTTAGTGGAAAAAGAAATTGCTTATATTGGAAAAGCTGTTAATGATCCTGAAAGACCAATGGTTGCTATTTTAGGTGGAGCTAAAGTTTCTGATAAGATTTTAGTTATTGAAAACTTATTAAAGATTGCTGATAAAGTTATTGTTGGTGGAGGTATGTATTATACTTTTGCTAAAGCACAAGGACATAATATTGGGAACTCTTTAGTTGAAGAAGATAGAATTGATATTGCTAAAGAATTAATTGCTAAAGGTGGAGATAAATTAATCTTACCTGTAGATTCAGTTATTAATAATGCATTCGCTGCAGAAGGTGATATTAAAGAATGTGGTGAAGATGTACCTGATGGATATATGGGATTAGACATTGGACCTAAATCTGTTGAAAACATTAAAAAAGCATTAGAAGGTGCTAAGACTGTTATTTGGAATGGCCCTATGGGTGTATTTGAAATGCCAGCATTTGCTAATGGAACAATCGCTGTATGTGAAACTTTAGCTGCTTTAAATGATGCAAATACTATTATTGGTGGTGGTGATAGTGCTGCTGCTGTTATGCAATTAGGATTTGCTGATAAAGTTTCTCACATCTCTACTGGTGGTGGAGCTTCATTAGAATATATGGAAGGTAAAGTATTACCTGGTATTGCTGCCATTGATGATAAATAAGGAGAGATAAAATGAGAAAACCAATTATTGTAGGAAACTGGAAAATGAATAAAACAATTGCAGAAACAAAAGCGTTTGTTGCTGCAGTTGATAGTGCTTGTAATCAAAATGCTGATTGGGGTATTGCAACTCCATACTTGGCATTACAAGCTGCTAAAGCAGAAGCAAAGAATTTAATTGTTGCTGCTGAAAACTGTCACTTTAAAGATAACGGTGCTTATACTGGCGAAGTGAGTGTTGAAATGTTAAAAGAAATCGGAGTTGAATGGGTAATTCTAGGTCACTCTGAAAGAAGACAATATTTTAATGAAACAGATGAAACTGTTAACGCTAAAATGTTACAAGTTTTAAAAAATGATATGACTCCAATCGTATGTGTTGGTGAAACATTAGAAGAATATGAAGCAGGAACGACTAAAGATGTATGTAAAACTCAAACAGTTGCAGCATTTAAAGATGTTTGTCCTACTTGTGCTTCTAGAACTGTTATTGCTTATGAACCAGTTTGGGCTATTGGAACTGGTAAAACAGCTACTAATGAAATTGCTCAAGATGTTTGTGCATATATTAGAAGTGTTGTTGCTGAATTATATGGTAATGAAGTTGCTGATAAAGTAAGAATTCAATATGGTGGATCTGTTAAACCTGAAGGTTTAAAAGAATTATTAGAACAACCTGATATTGATGGTGCTTTAGTTGGTGGAGCTTCTTTAGTAGAAGATTCTTATAAAGCAATGATTCATGCATTAGACTAGGAACTACTTATGTAGTTCTTTTCTTTTTACTTATAATCTTTTTAAAGACAATTGTAGTTACTTTTTTATAAAAGTATGATATACTCATATAAAGTATAGTTACAAATTTAAGGAGGTTTTTTATGAACTTTATGGAATTTGTCTTTTCGAGCAAGAAAAAGAGAGAAGAATATCAGTTACAAAGAAAAAAAGAGCATCAAGAATTAGAACGTCATAGGGAATTAAGAAGGCGTGCAATTGAGATGGATAGAGAAAATCTTGAAGCAAGTAGAGAGACTCTTAGAATTGTAAAAGAAGTAACTGCTGCGTTTGAAGCGAAGAAGAAACAAGAAGAACAAGAATCAGAGTCATGATTTTGTTCTTTTTCTTATTTTTTTTGTATAATAGATTGACTTTAAAGACATAATGGGACTATGATAAAAAAAGATAAGGGGGACTTAAAATGAAGAAGTTTATATTTTGTTTATGTGCAGTTTTATTAGTTGGGTGTGGCGGTAATAGCAGTACTGGTGAAACCTCTAAAGAAAAAACGTTATATGAAGGTTTAGATGGAAAGCAAACTTACGTGGCTGCTGTTGAGTTTTTTAATAAAAATGCAACTTATTATAAGATGTCATTAAATTCAGATGGTATGACATCAGAAAAGGAATATTATAATACTGATAATAAAATAAGTACTGTTGAAAAAACAGTTTATGATGAAGGTGAGGAATCACTCTTTACTTATATGATTGCTGAAGGAAGTCATTTTCATTCTTTGATTAAAATGACTGATGATACATTTAAGTATAATGTTGTTGATGATTATACGGCTACTCAAACAACATTATATAAGGATTATACAAAATCAGAAGGATCTGAAGTTTATGATGTACAAAGAGAAGATAAGAATGGTAAAGTTATTTTAACAGTGAAAATGAAAGTGTCTGAAACATTTGCTGGTGGTGATGATGAGTTTGGAGCTACTGAAGATAGCTATATAATAAATGTTTTGACAATTGATGAAAAAGGATATATTACTGAAGAAAGTAAAACTGTTTATGCTGATAAAGATTTTAAAGAAGTAGAACAAGAAAATATTAAAGTTGATAATGAAGACATTAATAAAAAGAATGCTACTGATTTAAAGAATGAAGTCGAATTAATGAAAGCATGTGAAGGTCTTACACAAGATGAAGTGAAAGCAAAACTTAATTTCAAATAGAACTCAATTCTTAATTGAGTTTTTTTGAACTCTTTTTTTCAAAATATTTGTCTTTTATTATAAATCTTTGACATTTCCTCTCCAAAATCATAAAAACCAATTTCTAATATTTTTGAAAACACTTACAATGTGGACAGGTTAGAAAGAGAGGAGAGATTTTATGAGTTTAGGAGATAAACTTACAGAAAAGTTATTAGTCGTTGCATCAAAGATTTCTAGTCAAAGACATATGACAGCGATTAAGAATGCATTTACTGCATTACTACCAATTATTATTACAGGAGCATTTTGTACATTGTTTGCGAATGTCGTTTGTTCTACGACGACAACAGGTATTTCTCTAGCAAAATTACCTGGAATGGCATGGTTAGAAGGGTTAACAGATATGTTTACTGCAGCAAACTATGCAACATTGAATTTCTTTGCAATCGGGACAGTTATCTTAATTGCAGTTGAAATTGCAAAACAATTAGGACATAAAGAAATTGTTGCACCAATTGTTGCACTTGCATCTTATGTAAGCTTATGTGATACATTCACAAATGTAAAAGTAGAGGGAGTTACTGATTTAGTGAATGTAGCCAATGTATTACCAAAAGAATTTACCAATGCCCAAGGATTATTCCTAGGGATGATTGTTGCACTTGTATCAATGGAGATTTATTGTCGTCTAGCAGATTCGGGGAAACTCTGTATAAAGATGCCTGATACAGTTCCAACAAATGTAACACAATCATTTAATGTGTTATTTCCAGGGGTTATTACAATCTTGTTGATTTCTGGATTTGGATTATTATTTAAAACAGTTGTAGGTATTTCGTTTTATAACGCAATTAGTGTTTGTATCCAAGCACCGCTTAGAGGCGTATTAACTGGATTACCAGGATATTTATTAATCTTTGGTTTATCTTGTGTGTTCTGGGTTATTGGTATTCATGGGACACAAGTTTTAAAACCAGTTTATCAAGCAACAATGTTAGAAGCTGTATTGGCTAATACTGATGCTGTTCAAAATGGTAATGCCCCTCAATTTATATTGAATGAAACATTTATTTCATGTTTTACAACAATGGGTGGAGCGGGGATTACGATTGGTTTAGTCATTGCCTTATTAACATCATCTAAACGTGATGATTATAAAGCGATAGCGAAATTGTCATTAGCACCTGGATTATTTAATATTAATGAAACTATGACTTTTGGTTTACCAATTGTTTTAAACCCAATGTTTATGATTCCGTTTATCTTAACACCAATTTTAACAGCAACATTTGCTTATTTTATGACTGTTATTGGATTCTGCGGACATATGATTTATGCTGTCCCTTGGACAACACCACCACTATTAATAGCGTGGCTTGGTACAGGAGGAGATATGGGTGCAGTTATTACCCAAGCAATCTGTATTGTGATTTCAATCGTTGTTTATCTACCATTTGTATTTGCATCAAATAAACAAGGGAAGAATCAAGCAGAAGTACTAGCAAATACTGAATTATAAAAAGGAGATATGTTATGGCAAAAAGAGTGAATGATCCATATGCAGAATTAAGTATGCGACAAATTAATATTTTAAAAATGAAAGAACAATTAAATAAACCTGATCCAAATGCGATCAAACCATTTCAAAAGTATAAAATTATGACTTATATATTTAATATTCTTTTCCCTCCCTATGCACTTTATCGTATATGGAAAAAAGATTCACCATTTTGTATAACTGAACAAGTAGGACAATCAATGGTTTGTATTATCTATATGTTTACAATAATCTCTATGCGTTTATAAAGTCTATGAAAATAGACTTTTTTCATTTTATAAAAAAACAAAACTATTTTTACAAAAGTTGTTATACTGTAAAAAAAGGAGGAATGTTATGATTATTGATAAAATGTTAAGTTTAAATGATTTGACTTCACAAGAAAAAGCAGTTGTTGAATACATCATAGATAATCCTAAAGATTTATTAGAAATGAATGTTAATGAACTTGCTAAAGTAAGCTATACTTCTGCTTCAACAATTATCAGATTATGTAAGAAGTTAGAAGTCAAAGGGTATGCAGATTTGAAGTTTATTTATGCTTCAGAATTCCCTGCAATGATGAAACAAAGAGAGTTATTAAGAAAAAAACCATTTGATGCCAATACTTCAGTAGATGATATTATCAATACATTACCTCATATATATGCAAAAGCAATCGACCATACCAGAAGTTTACTATCTAGAAATACAATTATTAGAATTACGAACTTGATGAAACAAGCTCAAAGAATTGAAATATATGGTGATGGTGTCAATTATGATTTAGCTAAAATGATGGCTTATCGTTTTGAAGGTGTATATAAAGATTGTTTTGTTTATAGTGCTTCACACTGGGAACATATTAAGTACTTAGAAATTCAAAAGATTCCGACAGTGGCTATTCTATTGTCACATACGGGTAAGAATCCGATGGTTATTGAGGCAGCTAAACGTTTAAAAGAAAGTGGCATTAAGACGGTTGCTATAACTGGGAATATTAATAGTCAAATAGTCAAACTAACAAATGAACATATTCATATTATTGAAACGAATAATGAATTAGAATTGAAAACGTTAGCTTTTACAATGGCTATTCAATATATATTAGATGTTTTTGTTTCGACATTATTGATTCATTCTATTGATAAGGTTGAAAAGATTAGTATGGATTTGGCTGGGGCTAGAGAAAGCTGGGGCAAATGATACCTATATACCAATAATTGAAAGCATTCATATTATTTTTTGAATGTTTGTACCAAAGTCAATGTTATCTAAAGAAATAAAATAAAAAGCAGATATAATAAAAGAAAATAAGGGAGGAATTATATATGAAAAAACAATTTCCAGAAGGATTTTTATGGGGTGGAGCAACAGCTGCTAACCAATATGAAGGTGGATGGAATGAAGGTGGTAAAGGGATAAGTGTTTCAGATTGCGCACGTCATCATTTAGATATTGATGTTCAAGATTATAAAGCACATAATTCTATAACTTCAAAAGATATTGAAGATGCATTAAGTTCTATGGATGAATCATTATATCCAAAAAGACATGCTAGTGATGGTTATCATCATTATAAAGAAGATATTCGATTGTTTGCTGAAATGGGATTTAAGGTTTATAGATTATCTATAGCATGGTCTAGAATCTTTCCTAATGGTGATGATTTAGTTCCTAATGAAGAAGGATTAAAGTTCTATGATGATGTTTTTGATGAATGTATCAAATATGGGATTGAACCGTTAGTCACGATGTCTCATTATGAACCACCAATCAATTTAACTTTAAAATATCAAGGTTGGTATTCTAGAGAAGTGATTGATATGTTTGTAAGATATGTCGAAACTATTTGTGAAAGATATAAAAACAAAGTCAAATATTGGTTAACATTTAATGAAGTTGATTCAATGATTAGACATCCTTATACAACTGGTGGTTTGGTTGAAGATAGATTCCCAAATATCAAATGGGAACAAGTTATTTTTCAAGCAATGCATCATCAATTTGTAGCAAGTGCTTTAGCTACAAAGATATGTCATGAAAAGATTCCTGGTTCAAAGGTTGGATGTATGTTAACAAAATTAACTTATTATCCATATACTTGTAAACCAGAAGATATTTTACAAGCACAACAAGATATGAGAAGTACTTATTGTTATAGTGATACAC
>JAVWHX010000016.1:33278-37683 GCA_036639875.1 Coprobacillus sp. | reverse complement strand
TGATTATCGTATTGAATATTTTAGAAATCACTTTAAACAAATTGCATTAGCGATTGAAGAAGGTGTTGAGTGTATGGGATATACATCATGGGCTTGTATTGATTTAGTAAGTGCAAGTACATCACAAATGACAAAACGTTATGGATTTATTTATGTTGATTGTGATGATTATGGTCAAGGGACTTATAAACGTTATAAGAAGAAATCTTTTGATTGGTACAAAGAAGTTATAGAATCTAATGGAGCATGTTTATTTGAAAAGTAATATTTTTATTACTTTTCTTTTCATTTGAAGTGAACATGTTATAATGCAATAATGTAATGGAGAGAGATATATGGAACTAAGTTTATTATTAATGCAACAAATTTGTCAGTTATTTATAATGATTTTCTTTGGTTATTTATTAGTTAAATCAAAGACTTTAAAAGCTGAAGATAGTAAGGTTTTATCAAGGGTTGCACTTTTTGTTGTGTCACCTTGTGCAATATTAACATCTTTTATGATTGAATTTACACCTGATAAGTTATTTGGTTTAGGTTTAGCAGTATTAGGGGCTTTAATCGTTCACGTTGTTTTTATACCTTTAACAGCTTTGTTATCAAAAGTATTTGGGTTTACCCCAATTGAAAAAGCAACAATTATTTATTCTAATTCAGGGAATTTAATTATTCCTCTTGTAGGAGCATTACTTGGAAAAGAGTGGGTTTTATATACAAGTGGTTATATGATGGTTCAAACAGTATTATTATGGACTCATGCCAAGAGTCTTGTATGTAATGAAAGAAATTATGATTTAAAGAAAATATTTTTAAATGTGAATGTCATTGCTATAGCAATAGGAATTGTTCTTTTCTTATCACAGATTCAATTACCAACTTTGGTTGTGAATACTGTTGATAGAGTTGGTTCAATGATTGGGCCTTTAGCTATGCTAGTCATTGGTATGTTAATAGGACAAATGAATATCAAAGATATTTTTGTAGAAAAAAGAACATATCTGATTGCATTTATGCGTTTAATTGTGTATCCTTTGATTGTTATTTTTATATTTAAGTTTACAGGTTTATCAACAATATCTAGTGATGCTAATCAGATCTTCTTGATTACAATCTTAGCCGCTAGTGCACCTGCTGCAGCAACAATTACACAGTTTGCTCAGCTTTATAATAAACATCCTGGTTATGCCAGTATTATGAATGTTATGAGTGTTATATTCAGTATTGTGACAATGCCATTGTTGATTATGTTATATCAAGTTTTATAGTTTATAAAGAAGGAGAGTCTTAGTATGACGAAGTTATCAAAAAAGGAGTTATTGTTTGTTGGGTTAACATTATTTTCGATGTTCTTTGGAGCGGGAAATTTAATCTTTCCACCTTTTTTAGGTGAGTCGGCAGGAAATCATGCTTGGATTGCGATGCTAGGGTTTATAGTAAGTGCAGTAGGTTTACCCGTTTTAGGGGTAATTGCAGTAGCTAAGGCAGGTGGTTTAAAAGCTTTGGCAAGTCGAGTTCATCCTCGCTTTGCATTTGTATTTACATTATTGATTTATTTATCAATAGGACCTTGTTTAGCAATTCCTAGAACAGCAAGTACTTCTTTTGAGATGGCTATTGTTCCTTTTATTGGTCAAAATAGTGCTTGGATTCAAGGTCTTTATACTTTGTTTTTCTTTGCAATTGCTTTATATATGGCTTTAAAGCCAGAGAAGTTAACTGATCGTTTAGGGAAGGTTTTATGTCCCATATTATTAACTTTAATATTGGTTGTATTTATTGGTAGTTTTTTTGCAAGTTCATATGATTATGGAAATGCGATTGGAGTCTATAAAGATATTCCTTTGGTTCAAGGGTTCTTAGATGGTTATCAAACAATGGATACAATTGCGGCATTGAACTTTGGAATTATTATTGCTTTAAATATTCAAAGTAAAGGAATTACAGATAAGAAATTAGTTGTTTCTTCTACAATTAAAGCGGGATTGATTGCTGGTGTTTGTTTAACTGTTATTTATAGTATTTTATTACATATTGGAGCTATGAGTGGAAGTCTATTAGGTCTTCATCAAAATGGTGCTCAAACATTAAATCAATTTGTATCTCATTTGTTTGGTAATGTAGGAATGGTTATATTAGGGGCTATCTTCTTTATTGCTTGTTTAAATACTTGTATAGGACTTATTTGTTGTTGTTCTGAATATTTTCATTCTATTCTTCCTAAGATAAGTTATAAATTATGGGCATTTTTATTTGCTTTTGTAAGTATGATTATCGCTAATGTTGGTTTAGATATGATATTAAAGATATCTATTCCAATCCTTAACTTCTTATATCCATTATCTATTGTATTAATTATCTTAGCTTTTATAGATAAATGGTTAAAATCTTTTCCTTATATTTATCAAACAACGATGTTATTGACAGGTATAGGGAGTGTCTTAGGGATTCTACCTAGTTTAGGGTTAAATCTTAATTGGTTGCATTTTATCCCGCTATTTAGTGTTTCTTTAGGTTGGATTATCTTTGCATTTGCTGGATTTGTTTTAGGGTTACTATTAAAAGAAAAGAAATAAAAGTATGGGATTTATATTTTGATTATCTCATATCAAAGATAATAGAAATCTATTTTAGGATAATCTGCAAAATAGAAAGGGGTTACATTGAAAAAGTAACTCTTTTTCTTTTATTTTTATCATCTCTTGCTTGTTTTTTCACAAGGAATATAGTATATTAGCGTTGTAAAACAAATAAAAATTTTGGAGGAAAAAATATGGCAGAAAAAAAAGCTGTACAAAAAGTTGAAGAACCAACTAATGAACAAGTTGATTTACATGTAGATGGCTTAGTTCAAAAAGCATTAGTTGCTCTTGAAAAATTCGAAACATTTGATCAAGATGCAGTTGATTACATCGTTGCAAAATGTTCTGTTGCTGGGTTAGACCAACATGGTGTTTTAGCTGAAGCAGCAGTTAATGAAACAGGTAGAGGTGTGTTCGAAGACAAAGCTGTTAAGAACTTATTTGCTTGTGAATATGTAACAAGTAATTTACGTCATTTAAAAACAGTTGGAATTATTAGTGAAGATCCTTTAACAGGAATTACTGAAATTGCTGAACCAGTAGGTGTTGTTTGTGGTATCGTACCAACAACTAACCCAACTTCTACAGTTATCTTTAAATCATTAATTTCATTAAAAACAAGAAACCCAATTATCTTCTCATTCCATCCATCAGCTTATGAATGTTCAGTATTAGCTGCAAAAGTTATTAGAGATGCTGCTATTGCTGCTGGTGCGCCAGAAAACTGTATTCAATGGTTAGGAATGCGTACTATGTATGCAACAACTGCATTAATGAATCATCCAGGTGTAGCAACTATCTTAGCTACTGGTGGTAATGCAATGGTTAAAGCTGCTTACTCTTGTGGTAAACCTGCTTTAGGTGTAGGGGCTGGTAACGTTCCTGCATATGTTGAAAAAACTTGTGTATTAAAAAGAGCTGTTAACGATATCGTATTATCAAAATCATTTGATAATGGTATGATTTGTGCTTCTGAACAAGCTGCTATCGTTGATAAAGAAATCTATAAACAATTTAAAGATCAAATCTCTCGTTTCAAAGTTCATTTTGTAAACGCAGATGAAAAAGCTAAACTTGAAAAATTCATGTTTGGATGTGCTGCATATACTGATTCAGTAAATGAAGCAAAATTAAATCCTAATGTTGTTGGTAAACCTGCAACTTGGATCGCAGAACAAGCTGGATTCAAAGTACCAGAAGATACTCAAATTATCTGTGCTGAATGTAAAGAAGTTGGTCCTAATGAACCATTAACTAGAGAAAAATTATCTCCAGTATTAGCTGTGTTAGAAGCTTCATCTACTGATGATGGAATTGCTAAAGCTGCTGCAATGGTTGAATTCAATGGTTTAGGTCACTCTGCTGCAATTCATACACAAGATCATGACATTTCAGTTCGTTTTGGATTAAAATGTAAAGCTATTCGTGTTATTGAAAATGCACCATCTACTTTTGGTGGTATTGGTTCAGTTTATAATGCATTTATCCCATCATTAACTTTAGGTTGTGGTTCTTATGGACATAACTCAGTTTCTAATAACGTAAGTGCTGTAAACTTATTAAATATTAAGAGAATAGGGAGACGTAACAACAATATGCAATGGGTTAAACTTCCTCCAAAGATCTATTTTGAAAGAAATTCAATTAGATACTTAAGAGATATGAAAGTCATGGAAAAAGCCATGATCGTTACTGATAGAGGTATGTACAATCTTGGATATGTAGCTAAGATTGAAGATGTTATTAACAGAAGACGTAATAAAGTTGATTTAGAATTATACTTTGATGTTGAACCAGATCCAAGCTTTGACACTGTTACTGAAGGT
>JAVWHX010000016.1:0-33180 GCA_036639875.1 Coprobacillus sp. | reverse complement strand
AGGAATTGACGTATTAACTCATGCTGTAGAAGCTTATGTTTCTATCTTAGCATCAGACTTTACTGATGGATGGGCTAAACAAGCAGTTAAATTAGTATTTGATTACTTAGAAAGTTCAGTTAAATATGGTAAAGAAGATCCAGAAGCAAGAGAAAAAATGCATAATGCAGCAACTATCGCTGGTATGGCATTCGCTAATGCTTTCTTAGGTATGAACCATTCATTAGCTCATAAGATCGGTGGAGAATTCCACGTACCTCATGGACGTACTAATGGTATCTTATTACCACACGTTATTAGATATAACGGAACTATCCCAACTAAATTAAACATCTGGCCAAAAATTGAAAACTATAAAGCTGATGTTAAATATATGGAATTAGCTCAATTAATCGGATTAAATCCTAAAACTCCTGCTGAAGGTGTTGCTATGTTCGCTGATGCATGTGAAGAATTATGTGCAAAAGTTGGTGTTGTAAGCAATATCCAATCACAAAATATCGATAAAGCTACATGGGAAGAAGCAGTACACAGAATGGCTATGAACGCTTATGAAGATCAATGTACTCCTGCAAACCCAAGAATGCCTATGGTACATGATATGGAAGCAATCTTAAGAACTATCTATGATTATGAAAGTAAGTTCGCTGCAGAAGCTCCAAAAGCTAAAAAGAAATAATAAATGATAAAGATGTTGCTTAGTTGCAACATCTTTTCTTTTGTCGTAGAATGATAAAAAGGAAGTGAAAATAATGTATATAGAGACACAGAGTCAGTACTCTCGATTTGAAAGTGATGAACTCACTGATTTGCTAAGTCAAATGACATTTAAGATTAATAACTTTGGATTATGGTCAAGTGATCATGATACAAGAGCAAGTTATATTTCTAATGATATAGAAATTGTTTACTATCAAAAAGGTGGTTCTACAACAATTATTGGTGACAAGAAATATACATGTACACCTGGAAGTTTTTTAATCCTTGAACCATATCAATTCAATATATCTATTAATGAAGGACATGATCAATACTCATATTATTATTTTCATTTTGAAATAGAACCATTATACTTAAGACATCAATTTATTCATCTTTTGCTCAAACATGGACATTTAATAAAGATTGATGAAATGAGAAAATATAAAGAAATGTTTGAAAGACTACATGTAGAATCTAATGAAAAAGATATCGGATATTCAAGTGTTATAACCTCCGCACTTATTCGTATTATTGTTGAGATAATGAGAGCACAATTGAAACAAAGTGTAGATTCTCATATTGAAATTGTTCATTCTCCTCATACTGAACTCATTAATGAAACTATTGCATATATTCAAACACATATCTATGAATCAATAAGGTTAAAAGATATAGCATTATCCTTAGGTATATCTGTAGGTGTTTTACATAAAGCATTTATAGATGTTTTAGGAACCCCACCAGCAACTTATATCCATCAACAAAAAATTCAATATGCGCAAAAGAAATTACTTCTTGGTGAAAGTGTTACAAGCATTGCTCAAGAACTGAATTATTCTTCAGCATATCATTTATCTAAAGCATTTAAAAAGATTGTAGGCTTAAGTCCAAAAGAATATAAGAAGACTATGAAAACCTTGTGAAAAAACAAACATATACATAAAAGTATATGTTTTTTATTTAAAATGATATGTTTTGTATATTTGTAAGTGCTATCATATGGAAAAGGAGTGATAGTAATGAGTGAAAAAGTATTTGAACCAATAATGATTAATCAAATGGAAGTTAAGAATAGAGTGTTTATGTCACCGATGTCAACAAACTTTGCGACTGTAGATGGCTATGTGACTGATGAAATGATTCATCATTATGCAAGAAGAGCGCAAGGTGGAGTGGGGCTTATGATTAGTGAAGTTGTAATGGTGGAACCGACTTATAAGTATATTGCCCATACTGCTTCTATGCAAGATGACTCTTATATTGAAGGATGGAAGAAATTAGCAGATGAAGTGCATAAATATGGAAGTAAGATTTGTCCACAATTATTACATCCTGCTTATATGGCTATTCCCTTCCCTGGGACGCCTCAATTGGTTGGACCTAGTGAGATAGGACCCTATTATGCTAAAGAAGCACCTCGTTCTTTAAGAGTTGAAGAAATTCATGTTTTAATAGAACAATTTGGTGATGCGGCATTACGTTTTAAAAAAGCAGGTGTTGATGGTGTTGAAGTTCATGCTGCTCATGCGCATGCATTGATTGGTGGTTTTTTATCACCACTATATAATAAAAGAATTGATGAATATGGTGGAGATATAACACATCGTATAAGACTTCTTCTAGAAGTTATTGAAAATATTAGGAAGAAATGTGGTAGAGAGTTTCCTATTATTGTTAGAATTAGTGGAGATGATTATGAAGATGGTGGACAATCCTTAAATGAAGGATGTTATATAGCGAAAAGATTAGAAGAAGCAGGAGTTGATATGATTCATGTTTCTGGGGGTACAACAATTCATCGCGGAAGTTCAATTACGCCACCTGGAACACCTCAAGCAAGTCATTTAAAAGGTGCTGAAGAGATTAAAAAGTGTGTTCATATCCCAGTTGCTACAGTAGGGAGATTAAATGAACCATGGATATTAGAAGAAATTCTAGAAAAAGGTTTAGCTGATATTTGTATGGTTGGACGTTCTTTATTATGTGATCCTGATTTTGTAAATAAAATCAAAGATAATAAGGAAGATGATATCAAACCATGTTTAGGATGTTTAGGATGTTTAAGTTCAACGATGTTAAAAGACCATATTGAATGTGCTTTAACACCAGCTTTAACAATTGAAAGCGAAGAAACAATACAACCATCTCAAGAAAAGAAAAAGATTCTGATTATTGGTGGTGGTATTGCAGGAATGGAAGCTGCCTATATTTTAAATAAAAGAGGACATAATGTTACTCTTGCAGATAAGGCTGATCATTTAGGTGGAGCAATGGTTGTTGCTGGATATCCAATCGCAAAACAACATTTTGCTCAAGCAACAAAGTACTTTATTAAAAGAACAATGGAGTGTGGTGTTCATATTGAACTTAATACTTGTGTTGATGAAGATTATTTAAAAACACATTCATTTGATCATGTTATTGTTGCTACAGGAGCAAAACCAATTGCGTTAGATATGTTTAAAAATCATCCTCATGTTGGATTTGCTCAAGATGTATTGATTGGTAAGATGTGGGCTGGTAAGAATGTTGTTATTGTAGGAGGAGGATCAGTAGGTTGCGAGGTTGCAGATTTTGTGGCACCACTTGTTCATGATCGTCATCCGGGAAATAAAAAAGTGACTGTTATTGAAATGAAACCAAATATTATAATGGATGATACTTCTCCAAGTCGTAGTGTTTTAGTTCAAAGAATGGAAAGAAAAGGCGTACAAATTATCACCAACGCTAAAGTTGTATCAGTCAGCGAATCTACAATAACATATGAAATGAATAATCAGACATACACATTAGAAGATGTCGATACAGTTTTACAAGCAGTAGGTTACTATAGTGATCATCAATTAGAAAAATTATTAGATTCACTTAAAATATCATATGATGTTTTAGGAGATGCTTTAAATCCAGGAAAAATAAAAAATGCAATTGCAGATGCATATCAAATATGCAAAGAAATTTAGGAGGATAAGAAAATGAAATTATTAGAACCAATTCAAGTAGGAAAAATAACTTTAAAGAATAGAATTATGTTTCCACCAATGACAACAGGATATGAAGATAGAGATGGGTCAATTGGTAAACAAAGTTTTAACTTTTATAAAAGATTAGCTGAAGGTGGAGTTGGCTATATTGTTTTAGGAGATGTCGCTCCAGTGAACACTGTATCACCAACACCAAAATTATTTTGTGATGAACAAATTCCAGCATATAAAGCTTTAGCTGATGCTGTTCATGAGTATGATTGTAAACTAGCAATTCAAATATTTCATCCAGAATATGATGTTGATGCACTAGGTGAATTATTTAGAAAAGGTGATATGCAAGCAGCACGTGCAAAGTTACATCATGATATGATTCATTATATTGATGAAGTGACTGAAGAACAATTAACTGCTATTCTAGAAAAAATGGGTGCATGTGTAAAACGTGCATATGAAGCAGGTGTAGATGTGGTTGAAGTTCATGGTGATAGATTGGTAGGATCACTTTGTTCAACAATCTTAAATCATCGTACTGATAAATATGGTGGTGCATTTGAAAATAGAATTCGTTTTGCATTAGATGTCGTAAAGAGTATTAAAGAGAATGCTCCTGATATTTGTATTGATTATAAGTTACCAATTATTACTGAAAATCCATTAAGAGGTAAAGGTGGATTAAAGATTGATGAAGCTATTGAATTAGCAAAAATATTAGAAGCTGCTGGTGTTGATATGATTCATGTTGGACAAGCAAATCATACTGGAAATATGAATGATACAATTCCTGCAATGGGAACTCAACCTTATTGTTTTATGTCAAAATATACAAAACAAATTAAAGATGTTGTGACAATTCCAGTATCATCAGTTGGTCGTATCTTAACTCCTGAAAATGGAGAAGCAATGATTGAAAATGGAATATGCGATATTATTGGACTTGGTCGTTCTTTATTAGCTGAACCAGATTATGTTAAAAAATTAGAAGCAGGACAAAAGCAACGTATTAGACATTGTATGATGTGTAATAAAGGATGTACAGATGCTATTCAAGAAAGAAAATTCTTAAGTTGCGTATTAAATGCTGAAAATGGTTATGAATACGAAAGAGTTATCACTTTAAGTGATAAGAAAAAGAAAGTTGTTATTGTAGGTGGTGGACCAGCAGGAATGGAAGCAGCTAGAGTTGCTGCATTAAAAGGTCATGATGTTGTTTTATTTGAAAAAGAAACTATGTTAGGTGGTCAATTAAATATTGCTTCTGTGCCTCCTAGAAAAGCTGAGATGAATAGAGGAATTCATTTCCTTGCTAATGAAATGAAAGAATTAGGAATTGATTTAAGATTAGGACAAAAAGTATGTGCAAAATGTATATTAAAAGAAGAACCTGATCATGTTATTATTGCAGTAGGGGCTAACAATGTTATTCCACCAATTGAAGGAAGTAATATGCCTCATGTTCTAGATGCTTGGAAAGTATTAAATCATGATCAACTCCCTAATGGTAATGTTGTTGTTATTGGTGGTGGTTTGGTAGGCTCTGAAACTGCTGAATTAATGGTTGAAATGGGATGTCATGTTACTATTGTTGAAATGATGGAAGAAATAGCAAAAGAGGAATCTTCAACAGTTAAACCAATCATGTTTGAAACGTTTGAAAAACATCATGTTGATCTCTTAACAAAAACAAAAGTAACTGCAATTACTTCATCAACTGTAGAAGCAGAAGGTGATAGTGGCTCTATTTCTATTCCTTGTGATTATGTTATTTTGGCAGTAGGAGCAAAACCACAAAGCTTTGATATTGTTCCACTTACTGATGCAGGAATCAATGTTGATATTATTGGTGATTGCCATGAAAAGGCTGCGGATATTAATCATGCTATTGAGGAAGGCTATTTAGCTGCAAGTCAGTTATAAGATTAAAAGAAGTTTTATTCTTTTATCATTAAGGGATAAGAGAGAAAAACTTCTTTTTTATTGTTTTAAACATAATAAAAAGAACCCTTGAAAGAGTTCTTTTGAAATATTATTTCTTAAAATCTTCAAACATTTTTAATGCTTGGTCTAAAACTTTTCCTCCGTCCATCATACCATAAGTACGCATATCAATAACTTCTACAGGAACTTCACCTTTAGTTTGTTCCTTGATTGAATTTAGACGGAATCTTACTTGTGGTCCAATAAGTAAAACATCGCAAGGGTCAGCTGTATATTCAGTCGTTAATTGAGTTTCACTTACAGCCCAAATTTTACACTCTAATCCTCTTTCATTAGCAGCTTTTTGCATACGAGTTACAAGTAAACTTGTAGACATACCAGCACTACATGCTAACATAATCTTCATCATTTCTTAAATCCTCCTTATTTTCTTAATTCATACTTATATTATACACCTAGATAATTTTAAATCAAAGAGTATTTACAATACAAAATAAATTTATTGACTTTAATGATTGAGTTTTATACCATATGTATATGGAGATTATTTTATGAGAAAATTAAGATATGTTTTTTTGTTGATTATGATTCTATCATTTTCAATTCAATTTATATATATATTATCTAATCAATTAACTTTTTCAATATTTCAAAAGTTAATATTAGCTATGATTGAGTTTATAAGCATTATAGGATATACGTATTTTTATACATTAGGTAAAGATGAAAAAGAGAAAAAAAGAATCTTTCATAAATCAAGAATGATTTTGTTTGTGATTTATTCTTTAAATCTAATCTATGTTCTATTCTTAGATCCAGGCTTTGGAAGACATATTTTAACTAATTTTTCATCATTAAAAGAATATATCAGTTATAATGTCAATTTGATTCCTTTTGAAACGATTCATCTATTTATAGATGGATATAAGAATGATGTTGTCACATTAGAAACTTTATTAAGAAATTTGTTTGGTAATCTTGTTGTCTTTATGCCAATGGCTTATTTATTACCAGCTTTATTTAAAAAACAAAAGAAGTTCTTATGGTTCTTTGTAACAATTGTTTTGATCGTATTCTTTGTAGAAGTTATGCAGGTTGTTTTAATGAGTGGTAGTGGTGATATTGATGATTTTATATTGAATGTATCAGGATGTCTTTTGATATATGTTTTGTTAAAGTGTTTTCATAGAGGAGAAGTTGTATGAAAAAGAAAGATATGATTGTTATTGTAATATTATGTGTTATTTTAGGAGTTGGTTATTTTGTCTATGATATGTTCCAAGGCAAAAAAGAAATAGTTAATGTTTATTATAAAAATGAAATGATTGATACTGTTGATATCGCTAAAAATGAAACGTATACGTATAAAGGAAGTTATGGAAAGTTTTCTTTAGAAGTGAAGGATAGAAAGTATCATGCAGTGAATGTTGAATGCCCTAATCATGATTGTGAAAAGGTTGGATGGGTTAAAGAAGGAAGTTCTTTATCTATTGTTTGTGTTCCTAATGAGATTTATGTTATTCAAGAAGGCGCTGGCGATGTCGTTAAGTGATAATAAGTTTTATTTCTTTTTAACTTTCTTATTAGGGATTGTATTTCTATTTTTAGGGTGTGTTGCTTTTATTTATACTTCTTATTTTATGTATTTTATTGTTTTTGGTTTAGGACTAATGATATTGATTAATGCAATTCATTGTATTGTTCAATTTATTACAGGAACAAAAAGGGATTTTATACAATTAATTATTCACACTGCTTTTGGTTTATTGTTTGTGTTTTTTCCTCAATTACCATTTTCAGTTGTTGTTATTATCTTTGCAATTTATATATGTGTAACAGGATTATCACATTTTATTACTTATTGTTTTTATAGAAGAGAACAAGTGAATGGAAGATTGGCATTTTTGATTTCTGCAATTGTTTTATTAATTGTTGGTGTATCGTTCTTATTGTCACCAATTGTTCATGCTAGACAGATGACTTATATCGTTGCAATATATATGATATATATTGGGATTAGATATATGGGGAAATCAATTCGGGAATTATTATCTGAAGATCGTAAAGATTCTTTGAAAAGACATATCCGTGTTTCGTTACCAGTTTTTTTAGAAGCTTTAGCACCACGTCTTGTTTTAGAATATATTAATGAGAAGTTAAGTGTAGAAGAAAACGTGATTATTGATGATCAAGATTCTCCTTTAGAAGTTCTTGTTCATGTGAGTAAAGAAGGAACTGGAGCCATTGGACATGTTGATATTTGTTATGGGGATCATGTGATTGCCTATGGTGCTTATGATGAAGAATCACATCATTTATTTGGTGCAATTGGTGATGGTGTTTTATTTGAAACAAGTAAAGAAAAGTATATTCCATTTTGTTTAGAAGATGATACCTCAAGAGGTATATTTGGTTTTACTTTATATCTAGATGATATTCAAAAAGAATTGGTTCAAAAAACAATTCAAGAGTTTAAAGAAGGCTTAATATTATGGCAACCACCTTGTTATCAAGATATCAAGGCAGATGATTATGCAAGTCGCCTATATAAAGCAACAAAAGCAACTTTCTATAAATTTAAAAAAGGTCAATTCAAAAGATATTTTGTTATGACAACAAATTGTGTTTTATTAGTAGATAGAATTATTGGAAAATCTGGAATAGATATTGTGAATATGAATGGTATTATTACACCAGGGACTTATTATAGTTTCTTAGAAGAAGAATCTAAAAAAGAGAACTCAAGAGTCCTTAAAAAGAATATTTATTATAAAACATCACATAAGTGATGTTTTTATGTTGACATATAACATAATAAGTAATATATTACATATATAGGTAATATATTACTTAATGGAGGATGTATGAAAACTTGGAAGAAAGTATTAATAGGATTAGGCGTTATCACGGTTGTGATTGGTGGAATAATAGGTTATGTATTTATACAACAAAAGAATGATGTTGATAATTTGAAATTCTCATCAATAGATATGAAATTAGTAAAAGATGGTTTGTATAATGGTGAAGTGAATACAACACTTATAAAAGCTGAAGTTCAAGTTGAAGTTTCAGATCATAGGATTAAGGATATTATGATTATAAAACATGATAATGGATTGGGTAAGCAAGCAGAGGTCATAATTGATAGTATGAAAGATAAAAACACTTATGATGTAGATACTGTTTCTGGGGCTACATTATCTAGTCAAGTTATCAAAAACGCAGTGAGCCAAGCTTTAGAGAAAGGAATATAATGATGAATAGAGATGATTTCATAAAAGGAATGGAAGATAAGAAAGTTTTATTTGGTTTGTTTTTTGCTTTTTCCAATCGTTTACAAGTAGCTGGTGATGAATTTTATAAAGAGATCACATGTAAACAATTTTTCTTATTGATATGTATGTCGTTATTTCAAGAATGTCCGCCTACAATTAATGAGTTATCAGATGTGATGGGAAGTTCTCATCAAAATGTAAAACAAATTGTGAATAAGTTAGTTGAAAAAGGTTTTTTACAGATTGTATCTGATAGTGAAGATAAAAGAAAATTAAGAATTGTAATGACTGAAAAGATGGATGATCTTAAGGATACTTATGAACAACAAGAAATCGGCTTTATGGAAATGTTATATCATGATGTATCTAAAGAAGAGGTTGCGATAACTCTTCAAACACTTATAAAACTTGAAAATAATCTTAAGAAGATGAGGTAGATAATATGAAAACAATTGTGATTTATAAAAGTGGTACTGGTTTTACAAAACAGTATGCGAAATGGATTCATGAAGAATTGGATTGTGATATTAAGGATTTAAAAGATGTAAGCAAGCAAGATTATATTGATTATGAGAGAGTTATTTATGGAAGTAGTTTGATGGCAGGAAAATTGAAAAGCCTAGATGAAGTTAAAAAGAATGCTTGTAAGGAATTAATAGTTTTTGGAGTAGGTCTTACCTCTCAACAAGATTCTATGAAAATTATAGATAAACTAAAGAATGATAATTTATCAAGTCAAGAACAAGAAAAAATTCCTTTCTTTTATTTTGAAGGAGGAATTCAATATGATAAACTTGGTTTTGTTCAAAAGAAAATGTTAAAAATGATTTATAAATCTTTGTTAAAGAAAGAAAATAAAACAGAAGAAGAAATAGGGATGATGAATGGATTAGCTCAATCATCTGATCATACTGATAAAAATAATATCATGCCATTAATATCATTATTAAAAAAAGGGTCATAAGTTTATATAACTTATGGCTCTTTAATCTATACAGTAATCTATAGAGATACTTGATTCTCTCACTTTATGCATATGGGTTTTGACAATATCACAATGATAAGGATCATTTTGATAAGCGTCTAAATCTTCTTTGCTTTCAAATAATGTTTCTAAAATAATATCATATGATCTTTCACTATGTAAAAAATCAATACCTACATGAATATCTCTTAATAAATCAATCTTCCCTTTCATTGACATTAAAACATCATGAGTTTTTTGACAGTTTTCTAAACTGTTATCTTTAAGTTTAAAACAAACAATATGTTTAATCATTTTCTATTCCTCCTACTCTTATTATAAAACAAGAAATAAAAAACAAAAGTTTTTTTCACATAAATTTTTGATTTTTGAAAGGCATTGCTTTTTTAAACTAGAGGGTGTAAAGGAGGAGTTTAAATGATTAAAAATGCTTTTTTAAGTATTAAAAAGAATATTGGTAAGTCAATATTATTGTTTGTATTAATGTGTGTAATAGCAAACTTGGTTATTGCTGGATTGTCGATTAAAAGTGCGACAACAAAGTCAATGGATCAAGTCAGAACTTCTTTAGGAAGTGATGTCACTTTTTCTTATAATTTTCAAAGTATGATGAAAGATCGAGAAAAAGGTTCGGCAATGGATGAGGTTGTGGATAGTATTACGCTTACAATGGCAGATCAATTAAAAGATTTGCAATATGTAGAGAGTTATAACTATACAATCAATGTTGGTGTATCTAGTGATGATATAGATCCTGTTGCGATGACAACAACAACTGAAGATAATGATACGACATTTCAAAATCGAGTAGGTGGTGGACAACCAAAAACAATGGATCAAAATGATTTTACTGTTGTGGGAAATACGACGATGGATAATCTAACAAGCTTCACTGATGGAAGTTATGTTTTAAAAAGTGGAAGATTGTTAACTTCAGATGATGCTTCTTTGAATAACTGTGTTGTTGAATCTAATCTTGCGAGTGATAATGAATTAGAAGTAGGAGATAAATTGACTGTAACAGCAACCAATTCTGATGATGAGGAAATAGATGTTGAGTTAACTGTTGTTGGTATATATGAAATTGAAACAACAAGTGAAATGGGAAATATGATGAGTAATCGTCAAAATCCTATTAATCAAATTTATACAGGTTTATCAACTGCTCAAAAGCTTAATGATGATACAACTTCTATATCAAGTGCAACTTATTATTTAGATGATCCAGAAAATATTGAAGCTTTTAAAGCTTTAGCAAAAGAGAAAACAGATATTGATTTTGAAACATATACATTAGATGCTAATGATATGGTTTATCAAAGAAGTATATCTTCTTTAGAAAATATGGAATCATTCTCAACTATCTTCTTATGGGTTGTTGTAGGAGCTGGAAGTGCGATACTATGCCTAATCCTTATTTTAACAATGAGAGGACGTTTCTATGAATTTGGAGTCTTATTATCTTTAGGTCAAGCAAAGATAAAAATAATGCTTCAACAATTATTTGAAGTGGCAATTATTGCGGTTATAGCTTTCACATTATCTCTAGGAACAGGAAAGATGGTTTCTAATGTTGTGAGTTCAATGTTAGAAACATCTCAAACAAGTCAGACAGAAACAACTCAACAAGGTAATGGTAAAATGAATTTTATGGATCAAGCAATGCAAGCTCCAAAAAATACAGAATTAGATGTTTCACTAACAAGTGATACAGTTATTCAATTGGTTGGTATTACAAGTTTGATTTGTATGATATCTGTTATCTTACCATCAATATATATTTTAAGATTATCACCAAGAGAAATCTTAGTAAAGAAGGAGGGATAGTATGGATGAAAATGTTGTATTAAGCTTTCATGATGTTTGTTATCATTATGTTGATGGATCTAGACAAGTGAATATTTTAAAAGATGCATCATATGAATTTGAACGTGGTAAGATATATGCTATTGTTGGAGCGAGTGGTAGTGGTAAAACAACATCTCTTGTTTTAGCGGGTGGATTAGATAGTCCTAAGAGTGGAAAGATTATCTATAAAGGTGAAGATATTTCTAAGATAGGTTTAACTAAATTTCGTAGATCAGATGTTTCCATTGTTTTTCAATCATATAATTTAATTAATTATATGAATGCTTTACAAAATGTTATAAGTGCTATTGATATATCTAGAATTAAGGTTCCTAATAAAAAACAATATGCTATGGATATATTAAAAGGCTTGGGTTTAACTGCAGAAGAATCGTTGAGAGATATTCGTAAACTTTCTGGTGGACAACAACAACGTATAGCAATTGCTAGAGCAATTGCTAAGGATGTTGATTTGATTCTTTGTGATGAACCAACTGGTAATTTAGATGAAGAAACATCTAAGGGAATTATTCAAACATTTATTGATTTGGCTCATGATCAAAACAAGTGTGTTATTGTTGTAACGCATTCTGCACACTTTGCTTCGCTGCTAGATGTACAGTTAAGAATTCATCAAGGACAGTTAGAAATAATTTAAATGTTCACAATAAATTCATATCTCTATTGTATTATATATTTGTCTTAAGAAGACAAATAATACAAACATATAGACGACCCCTCTCCCTAATAAATCGTCTATAAATAATGAAGAAAAGAACGTTTCCCCACGTTCTTTTTTCTTTTATGTTTTTGTTGTATTGTATATAATGGAAATAGGTGATAAAGACGAAATTTGATGTAGAAAGCTATACAAAAGAATATATCAATAAAACAAATAGTCATTTATATATTAAACCAATAAAAGAATTAGAAAAAATTGTTGCTCATTATACAATTACTTTTCCTAATGAGGATAATGATATAAAAGAAGGTAGTGTATTGAATCTTGTACCTGATGTGAGTGGATGTTTTGTTTTTAAATTTTTTGATCAGTTATCAATAAAAGTTTGGGGACCAACAACAGAAGTTGTCACTGTTAAGAATGATTTGAATATTGCTGATTGTCGTTTCTTTGTGGAATTTTTGCCTGGGGGATTATATAGAATTTTAGGGATAGGTTTAAATGAGCTGTTAAATAAAAAGATTGATCTAGAAGATATTCAATTATCTTTATATGAAGAAATTAATAATGAGATAATGAAGATGAATTCTTTTGATGAAATTGTTGATTTTATAAATCAAATATTATTAAGGGAAGTTCAAAAATATAAAGTGAATATAAATATATATAAGTGGATAGAAGATATAGATCGTCAACATAAAATTATGAATCCCTGTGATATAGCAACTGCATTAGGTATAAGTGAAAGACAACTTCATCGTTATTTTAATCGTTATGTTGGTATGGGAGTGAAAAAGTATTCAAAATATGTGAATGTTAATCATTTGATTAAAGAATTGATTGAAAAAGATTTGTTAGATTTAACATTTGATTATCATTACTTTGACCAATCTCATTTTAATCATACTTTTAAAGAAGTCTGTCAAACAACCCCAACTCATTACATAGAGAACTTGTCTGATTTTTACAATGAACTTTATAAATTTTAATTATAATAATAGATAGGAGGACATTGTATGAAATATTGCGGAAGTTTATATGTGGTGAAAAATAAAGAGAATACAATTGAGTTTTATAAAAGATTATTTCAATTCAGAGTTATTCAAGATTTTGGAACTAACTTTACATTAACTGGTGGAATATCATTTCAAACTCATGATTCATGGAAGGGTTTTATTGAGAAAGATGATTTAGGTATTTGTTATGGTGGAAATAATGGTGAAATTTATATTGAAACAGAAGATCTTGATGAGTTTATTCAAAGAGTTAAAGAATATAAAGATATTCAAATTATTCATGATGTGAAGACACATGAGTGGGGTCATAGAGGTATGAGATTCTATGATCCAGATTTACATATTATTGAAGTCTCAGAAACATTGCCAAGTGTATGTCGAAGATTTCATAGTCAAGGGATGACAAATGAAGATATCTCAAAGAAAACAGGACTTTCAATAAAAATGGTAGCAAGAATGCTTCATAAAATATAAACAGTGAATGATCATTGATCACTCACTGTTTTGTTATATAACATGATAGTGTTTTAAAGCATTTTCTATTCCGTTATCAGTAATATCAGTTGTTACAAAAGTAACTATATCAAATAAGATAGGATTAGAATTTCCCATGGCTACAGATTTTGCTGTAAATGTTAACATTGATAAATCATTAGTAGAATCTCCAATACTTATTGTATTATCGAGCGTTGTGTCTAAGTAATCAACAAGTTTTTGAATACCAGTTGCTTTAGAGCAATGACTAGGAATAACTTCGATAAAACCAACATCTCTTTGAATAACTTCAAATTCTGGTTCTAGAAAGTTTTTGAATGACTCGATATTTGCGGTTTCATCATATGAAGCAGCAAACTTATCAAAGACAATATTATCTTCTTTTGAATATTTAAAAGTAGGGAATCCTTCTTCTTGGTATCTATTGCGACATGCTACCATAAAGGGATGTGAACAATCATTTCTAAAGAATGCTCCTTGTTTCCCTTCTAAAACAGATTCAATATTATATTCAAAAGATTTTTGAATAACACCTCTTCTTTTTTCTTCACTTAGTTCTTCATGAAAGATTTGTTTCCCGTGATATTCGATATATGTACCACATCCACATACGAAACCATCAAATCCAATATCAAGTATAACTTGATCAATTGTTGAAATAGGTCTTCCAGTATTGATGAAACATAAATGTCCATTTTCTTGTGCTTGGTGAATTGCATTCAGTGTTGAACTTGGAACAGTAAAAGTTTTTTCATCTAATAACGTTCCATCAATATCAAAGAATATTAATTGTTTTTCCATTTTTTACCCCCTCTATACTTGATAATCATATCTATTTATATCCATAAAATCAAGTAACTTATCAAAATATGAAAATAAATAAAAAATTGTTAAGGATAGAGTTAACTTTAAGGTATGAAGAGACATAAATAAAACTCTTATCATCTTGATAAAAAATTTTCTATGTGATATAATTCTACCAATTATAAAGAGGGGATTGGTGTGAATGTATAAAATTGTACGTAAAGAAAAACTAAATGATGTTGTTGAATTGATGGAAATTCATGCTCCTTATGTTGCTAAAAAATGCGAACCTGGACAATTTATTATTTTAAGAGTTGGTGAAGATGGAGAACGTATTCCATTAACAATTGCTGATTATGATAGAGAAAAAGAAACAATTGTCATTATTTATCAAATTGTTGGTTATTCAACACAAATATTATCAACATTAAATGAAGGTGATGAATTAACTGATTTTGTTGGTCCTTTAGGGGAACCGACACAATTACATGATCATAAACATGTTGTTGGAGTTGCTGGTGGAGTAGGGAGTGCACCTTTATTTCCACAACTACGTGCTCTAGCAAATATGGGTGTTGATGTTGATGTTATTATTGGGGGAAGAGAAGCTCAATATGTATTATGGGCTGATGAATTTAAGAAATTCTGTAAGAATGTTTATATTACAACTGATGATGGTTCTTTAGGTCATAAGGGATTTGTAACTCAAGTATTAGCTGATTTGATTGAAAATGGGGAAACAATTGATGAAGTTATTGCAATTGGACCTGTACCAATGATGAAAGCAGTTGTCAGTGTTACAAAACCACATAATATTAAAACAGCTGTTTCATTAAATCCAATTATGATTGATGGAACTGGAATGTGTGGATGCTGTCGTGTTAATGTGGATGGTAAGATTAAATTTGCATGTGTAGATGGGCCTGATTTTGATGGTTTATTAGTAGACTTTGATGAATTGATTTCAAGACAAAGAATGTTTAAGAGTGAAGAAGCTCATGTATGTAATTTAACGGGGGTGAAGAGATAATATGCCAAATATGTCATTAGAAAAGGTAAAAATACCTGAACAAGAACCTGATGTTAGAAATAAGAATTTTAGTGAAGTCTCTTTAGGATATACAAAAGAACAAGCAATGGAAGAAGCAACTCGTTGTTTGAATTGTAGACATAAACCTTGTACAACTGGATGCCCAGTTGGGGTACCAATTCCTGAATTTATTCAAGAAGTATCACAAGGGAACTTTGAAAAAGCATATGATATCATTACTCAAGAAAATGCTTTACCTGCAATTTGTGGACGTGTATGTCCTCAAGAAAATCAATGTGAAGGTAAATGTGTAAGAGCAATTAAGGGTGAATCAGTAGGAATTGGACGTTTAGAAAGATTTGTTGCTGATTATCATATGGAACATGGAACTCAAAAAGAAGTCAATATAAAAAAGAATGGTAGAAAAGCTGCTGTTATTGGAAGTGGACCTGCTGGTATCTCTTGTGCTGGGGAACTTGCTAAAAGAGGTTATGATGTGACTGTCTTTGAAGCTCTTCATAAAGTTGGAGGAGTTTTAGTGTATGGAATTCCTGAATTTAGATTACCTAAAGCATTGGTTCAAAAAGAAGTAGATAGTGTTAAAAATCTTGGAGTTAAATTTGAAACAAATGTTGTTGTTGGTAGATCTATTACAATTGATGAATTACAAGCGCAAGGATATGAAGGTATTTTTGTAGGAAGTGGAGCAGGATTGCCACGTTTCCAAAATATTCCTGGTGAAAACTTAAATGGTGTTTATGCAGCTAATGAGTTCTTAACTCGTGTTAACTTAATGAAGGGGTATCAATTCCCTGAACATCCTACACCAGTAAAAATCACTGATACTGTATGTGTGATTGGAGCTGGAAATGTTGCGATGGATGCTGCTAGAACAGCAAAGCGTTTAGGTGCTAAAGATGTTTACATTGTTTATCGTAGAGGTGCAGAAGAAGTTCCAGCTCGTGCTGAAGAAGTTCATCATGCTAAGGAAGAAGGAATTATCTTTAAACTTCTTACTAATCCAACAAGTATTAATGGTGAAGATGGATGGGTTAAATCTATGGACTGTGTAGAAATGGAACTAGGTGAACCTGATGCAAGTGGTAGAAGAAGACCAGTTGTTAAAGAAGGTAGTGATTTTACAATTGAAACTGGTACTGTTATTGTTTCAATTGGTCAAAGTCCTAATCCGTTAATTAGACAAACAACTCCAGGCTTAGATACACAATCTTGGGGTGGAATTATTGTTGATGAAGATACAATGAAAACAAGCAAAGATGGTGTTTGGGCTGGTGGCGATGTTGTGACTGGTGCAGCAACTGTTATTCTTGCTATGGGTGCTGGTAAAACAGCTGCTAAAGCAATTGATGAAGCTTTGAATAAATAAAAATCAAAAGACCAATATACTCATAAGAGTTTATATTGGTTTTTTTGTAAATAATAGATATTATTTATAAAAATTGTTGTATGCAAACTTTTATTCTGGTATAATATTTGCAAAGGGCGATGACAGTGGAGTGCGAAAGGAGAAAATAAAAATGATAGATACTATCAATGCATCGTGTGTAAATGAATACATTTATATGATAAGAGGCCAACAAGTAATGTTGGATTTTGATTTGGCAAATATGTATGGATACGAGGTTGGGCAATTTAATAGACAAGTCAAAAGGAATATAGAAAGGTTTCCAGAAGACTTTATGTTTCAACTTACAAATCAAGAAACAGATAATGTTTTGAAATGCCAAAATGGCATTTCAAAGAAGAAAGGTGGTCGCAGATACAATCCATATGTTTTCACAGAGCAAGGGATTTATATGCTTGCTTCTGTGTTAAGAGGTGAAACAGCTGTTCAACAGAATATTATGATAATAAGAACATTTAAAGAAATGAGACATTGTATTAACCAAAATCAATTGTTATTTAATCAAGTGGATATTCTTGATTTATTCTATTCTATAAAAAAGCATGAAAAAGATATTGATGAACTTAAAGGTTGTTTATTTAATCAAAAGGAGTTAAATAAAATCATGAATAATTTTTTAGGTGAAGATAAAATGAAGGAGTTTGTGATTTTGGAGGGACAGAAGTTTGAGGCAGATGAGGCTTATATAAAGATATATGGGCAAGCAAAACAAAGTATATATGTTGTTGATAATTATATTAATATACATACACTTAGTCATTTGAAATGTAAAAACAAGGATGTAGAGGTTGTCATATTTAGTGATAATCTTGGGCTTGGTAAAGGGAAACTAAGACAGAAAGAGGTAACTGATTTTAATAGGGAGTATCCTACATTGATGGTAAAGAATAATTCTATATCTCATGATAGATATATTGTGATTGATTACCATACTGAGAATGAAATGATATATCATTGTGGAACTTCTAGTAAGGATGCGGGAAGAAAGTTGTGTGGGATAAACAGATTAGCTGATACTCAATTATTACATTCTTCGATTGATAGTTTATTAACACATAAAAATCTAGTGCTGTAATAAAATATGAGAAAAGATGACGAAAAGAGCAATAATAATTGAATGCTAATTCTTTGTTATGAAAGGTTTGTTGAGATAATGTTGAAGGCAATAACATGATGTTATTGCCTTTTGAGTATTGTATGTAAAGATTGATTTTACTTAAGATAACATAATCCACATTCCTAATAAGGCAAGAATAAGTGCTAGAAATCTTGCGAAGATTTTGGCTTTCTTGTATCCAAACATAGATGTTGTATCAGAAGTAGAAAATGGGAATATCATAATGACAATTGAAAGAAATAAAATGCCTGCTCCTTGGGTTTTATCTTGATAGAGGACAACACCATAAAATACTATAATAATTCCAATGATAATCCCAAGCATAAAATATTTCATATAGTTTAAATCGTGTTCAACATCATGGTTATATTGACTATGACATTCACTAGAACAAAATTCCAAATTATTTGTTACTGCTTTACCACAGTAATGACATTTATTTTTCTTCATTATTTCACTCCTGTAATAACAGCATATAGTTCATCTAAATCCCTAACAATATAATCAGCATGATTTTCTTGTAATTCTTTTAAATCTCCATAACCATAAAGAACACCAATAACCTTTATATCATTTTCATGTGCTCCTATGATATCATGCATTCTATCACCAATCATAATAACTTGATTTTTATTGTTAATTTGAAGAGTATCTAAAGCATATGCAATAACATCACCTTTTTTATTGCGAGTTTTATCCATAGTTGCCCCACAAATAAAATCAAAGTATTGTGATAGATGAAAGTAATCAAGAATCTTAATAGCAAATATTTCTGGCTTACTTGTTGCAATACTTAATCTATAACCTTTGTCTTTAAGTCTCTTTAGGAAATCTTCCATTCCATCATAAACTTTATTTTCATATAAACCAGTCACACTAAAGTATTCTCTGTAGTAAACAACTGCTTCATTAGCTTTGTCTTCATCAAAACCATATGTCTCCATAAAACTATCTACTAAAGGAGGACCAATAAACTTTAATAAGTTTTGATAACTATCCTCAATTCCATATTTCTTTAATGCATATTGAACTGCATTTGTAATTCCTAATGCAGGATCTGTTAGTGTTCCATCTAAATCAAATAATATGTCTTTCATAATTATCCTCCTTATTTAGTTATTGTAACATAATCAGTGAGTAATGAAAAATTTTGTGTACCTCTTTCAAAACATTTGGTACAATATAAAAAGAGGAGGGATGAATATGTATTGTAAAAAATGTGGAAAAGAAATTGATGAGGTGAAGTTTTGTCCTTATTGTGGTGCTGAACAAACATCAACACAAACTGAAGGAACAAATCAAGGGTATCAACCAATTAATCAAGAACCTTATCAACAACAATCGTACCAACAATCTTATCAAGGACAGAATTATCGAAATGATGATGAATCTCATTTTGGGTTTGCAGTTTTGTCATTCTTTATCCCAATTGTTGGGTTGGTTTTATATTTAGTATGGAATAAAGAATATCCTAAAAAAGCAGGGTCTTGTTTAAAAGGATTATTAACAGGTGTTGTTTTATATGTGGTGTTAGTATGTTGTATGGTTAGTGCAGCAATTGGACTTGCTTCACAAATAGATGATGATTATTATTATAATGATTCTTATTTTAATGCTATAGTTGAAACTGTTCCTTATGAATAACTTTGTTAACCTCATATTGTATCGGTTAGCACATCTTGGTCAAATTCCATTATGCAATGGCGAAGTTTCAAGAGCACCAATGATTTTTGGATTTTGTTTTCCTTTATGTTATCGTTGTACTTTTATTGTTTTATTATTCTTTATAACATTATTTATATGTTACAAACATAAAAAAGATTTCAATATCTGGATGATGTTGTTATGTTTGCTTCCAATGATTACTGATGGATGCTTACAAACATTTTATGGAATTGAAAGTACAAATATAAGAAGAGCAGTAACTGGTGGATTATTTGGTTTTGCTTTAGGAGTTATGGTATCAAAGTTATATAGTTATGTAGATAAAAGGTTATAGAAAATTTTTATTCTAAAACCTTTTTTTCATTTATTATCATGATAAAAATACTAGGAGTTTTACTCAAAATAGTGTATAATATCTAAACATGGAGGAGATAAAATGTACAAATTATTAGAACCATATGAGAAATTAGTTGGTTTCTTGGGTGAAGCATTAGGTGATAATGTAGAAATTGCATTACATGACTTAACTTCTAAAGAACAAGAAATTGTTGCTATAGCAAATAGTCATATTTCTAATCGTGAAGTGGGAGCAAAATTATCTAATCTTTCAATTCATTATTTAGAAACAAAACAATACAAAGACCATGATTTTGTAATGAATTATAAATCAACAGGACCAGATGGGAAATTACTTCGTTCAGCAACTCTTTTTATAAAAGAACCTGGAAGAGAATTACCAATTGGAATGTTATGTGTGAATGTGAATATTTCTGATTTTGAATATTTAGAAACAACATTAAAGAAAATTCTTGGTATTAAAGAAACAAAAGATGTTGAATTTGAATTAGATAATCCAATTGAAATTCTTTCTTCACCATTAGATGAAATGATTGATCTTTATATTAAAGAATGTTTAGAACAAATGGGATTCCCTAGTTATTTCTTAGTAGAAAGATTAAATGTTGAAGAAAAAATTAAAGTTGTAAAATATTTACAAGATAAAGGAACGTTTAAAGTTAAAGGTGCAATTGTTTTGGTTGCTGAAAGATTAGCAGTAAGTGAACCAACAATTTATCGTTATTTAAAGAAAATGTAGGAAGGTGTTTATATGAAAGATATCGTATTTGTAAGTGGGCATAGAAATCCTGATAGTGATTCTATTTGTAGTGCAATAGCATACGCTCATTTCCTATTTACTATTAATCGTTATAATGCGGTGCCAGTAAGATTAGGAGAAATTAATAAAGAAACTGAATTTATACTAAAGAGATTTCATGTTGAAATCCCAGTTTTGCTTAAAACTGTTAAACAAAAAGTAGAAGATTTAGATTATGATAAGGTGACTGTTTTTTCTAAAGAATTAACATTAAAGACTGCTTGGGCTTTGATGAAACAACAAAATTTAAAGAGTGCACCAGTACTTGATGATCATAATCAATTATTAGGTTTATTATCAACATCTAATATTATTGAAGGTTATATGGATGAATGGGATAGTGAAATATTAAAGAAAGCATCAACTCCAGTTGAGAATGTTATTGATACATTAGAAGCAAGTATCTTATATCTTGATAAGAATTTAAAGACTATTAAAGGTGAAGTACATATTGCAGCCATGACTGGCGAAGAAGCTATGAAAAGAATTAAAGAAAATGATGTTGTGATTGTTGGTGGAGATAGAGATGAAGCAGTAGAACATTTTATTAATGGAAAAGTTTCTCTTATTATTTTAACAGGTTCAATTACCATTGATGATGATTTATTAAAGGAATGTATTGATGCACATATTAGTGTTATTTCTACACCATTTAATACATTTATGTCATCTCAACAAATTATTCAATCAATTCCTGTAGAGTATGTTATGCAAAAAGGTGGTTTAACGACTTTCTCGACTGATGATACTGTTGATTATGTGAAAGAAGTTATGAGTGAAACACGTTTTAGAAGTTATCCTGTTATTGATTTTATGGGTAGAGTTGTTGGATCTGTTTCACGTTTCCAAGTATTAAATGGAATGAAAAAGAAAGTTGTTCAAGTTGATCATAATGAAAGAGGACAATCAATTAATGGTATTGAAGAAGCTGAAATATTAGAGATTGTTGATCATCATAGAGTTGCTGATATTCAAACAATTGGACCAGTATTATTTAGAGGTGAACCAGTTGGTTCAACAGCAACAATAGTGGCTAAGTGTTATAAAGAATATGATTTAGATATACCTAAAGATATGGCAGGTATTATGTTAGGGGCTATTATTAGTGATACTTTATTATTTAAGTCTCCAACTTGTACGCCTGTTGATACAAAGATTGCTAAAGAATTAGCAGCAATTGCTGGTGTTGACATTAAAGAATTTGGATTAGAGATGTTTAAGGCTGGGACTTCTTTGGTTGGGAAAACAGTTGAAGAAATCTTTAATCAAGATTATAAGAAGTTTGGCTTTGGTGATTCAAGTGTTGGGATTGCTCAAGTGAATACTATGGATATTGAAGGTTTTATGCCTTATAAGGAAGAAATGCTTCAATATATGGAAGAAGTTTCTGAACAAAATCGTATGGAATTTGTTATGTTATTATTAACTGATGTTATTAATGCAACTAGTGAAGTGTTTGTGGCAGGGAAAAGACCTGATTATGTGGCAAGTGCATTTAAGGTTGAATTGGTTGAACAACAAGCAAGTTTACCAGGTGTTATTTCTAGAAAGAAACAAGTTGTACCAGTTGTGACTGAAATTCTAGCTGGTTAAAAAGAAAGCAGTTTATGCATATGGACTGCTTTTCACATTTTATTCATAACAATTTTGTATAATGTTATTAAGGAAGGTGATTCTATGAAGAAAATAGGAATTGTCGTTGTCGCTTCTCTTTTAATAACGATGGCTTTTGTGATTGTGTATAGAAGTGGTAGAGGTTCACAGAAAGAAGCAGACTATTCAAGTGTCACTTCTTTTGAAAAGAGTACAGGAAATTCTTTTTATAATTTTTATGAACCAAAATGGTATCTATCAAGAGAAAGAAATAAAACGACTTTAAAGAAGTTAGATGAAGTATCAATTCAATACAATAGTGATGCAAAACAAGAATATTGGATCAGTTATGAAAATATTGATCAATATGGAACTTATATTTATTTGGGTATAGATAGAAGTGGTAAGGCTTGGGATAATGAAGATAAAAAAATGATAACTCAAGATGGTAATGAATATGAAACTGTGTTATATGATCAAGATTCTGGTAAATCAAGGATTTGTGAAGTGCATTATATCAATAAGAAAAAAGAATTAAGAATTATTGTTGAAATAGGAACACGTTCTTCTAACCCAATGACGAATGAATTAATGTTACAAAATTGTATAGATATGATTGAAGATAGCTTTGAAATTAACTAAGAAGATCAGAAATGATCTTTTTATATTGACTTATTGTATATATGTGTATATACTGTACTTGTGAGGTAAGTACAGTAAGGAGAGGTGAATGAATGGAAATTATATTAAGTAACAGTTCTAATGAACCTATTTATAAACAGATCACTGATCAAATCAAGACAATGATTATTGATGGTACTTTAAAAGCAGGTGATTCAATGCCAAGTATGCGGTTGCTTGCCAAATCATTGCATGTCAGTGTTATTACTGCTCAACATGCTTATGAAGATTTACAAAAGGATGGCTTTATAGAGACGATAGCTGGTAAAGGAACTTTTGTAGCAAGTCAGAATAAAGATTTTATCAAGGAAGAACAGTTGAAGTTGATTCAAGATAAAGTTGAAGAAGCAGTCAAGATTGCTAAGGTTTATGATGTTTCATTAGAAACAGTAGAAAATATGTTGAAGTTAATTTATGAGGAGGAATAGTTATGGATTATGCATTAGAGATTGATCATTTAAATAAAACATATATAGATTTTAAGATAAAGGATGTTTCATTAAAGATTCCTAAAGGAACAATTATGGGATTGATTGGTGAAAATGGTGCTGGGAAATCAACAATTATCAATATGATTTTAAATATTGCGAAAAAAGAAAGTGGAGAAATTAAAATATTTAATCAAGATGTTTATGAAAATGAACAAAAGATTAAAGAAGATATTGCTGTTATTTTTGATGAATGTCATTTTAATCCTAATTTTAAATGTCAAACAGTTGGAAAGATGATGTCAATGATTTATCCAAATTGGCAACCAGATGTTTTTGTTAAGTATATTGATCAATTTCAATTACCAAAAAACAAAAAGATTAAGAATTTTTCTAGAGGTATGAAAATGAAGTTAGCATTTGCTGTTGCTTTGTCACATCAACCTAAAATGTTAATCTTAGATGAAGCAACAAGTGGTTTGGATCCAGTTGTAAGAGAAGAAATACTAGATATTTTAAAAGAATATGTACTTGATGAAGAACATACAGTTTTAATTTCTTCACATATTACAAGTGATTTAGATAAAGTGTCTGATTATATTTCTTTCCTTCATAATGGTGAATTAATGTTTACAAAAACATATGAAGATATTCAAGATCATTATGGTGTAATTAAATGTGGTGAAAAGGTCTTTGATTCTTTAAATAAGGATGATTTGATTGCTTATAAGAAAGAAGATTTTGAATATCGTATTCTTACTAATAAAAGACAAGAGTTACAAAAGGTTTATAGTGATTTGGTTATAGAAAGAGCAAGTGTTGAAGATATTATGTTATTTTATATTAGGGGGGTTAAGTTATAATGAAAGGGATTATTTATAAGGATTTTCTAGGTCTATTACAACCTAAACATGCTATGTCGGTATTACTGGATATTATTGTGACTATTCCAATTATGCTTTTCTTTAAGAATATCTATGGTTTGGCATTAACTTGTATTTTGCTTTTACCAATGACTGGAACAAGTTTGTTACAAATTTCTATGGAACAAGATGAATTATCAAACTTTGATAAGTTTCAATTGACTTTACCACTTACAAAGAAACAGATTATTTTATCTAAGTATCTTGCTGGTTTGTTGTTTATGGGGATATTGGCGACTGTGTCATTGTTAGTTTCTGTTGCTTATTTCTATGGTGTACTTGCTGTTGCTGATTTACAAACTTGTCTTCAAATATGGTTACTTGGAGTTATTTCTGGATGTATGTTTTTATCACTTTCATATGTTGGGTTTCTTCTTTTGGGAAATAAAAAAGGAACAATTGTTTATTTTGTTCTAGCTGCTGTTACAGTTGTGTTTTATTTGTTTGGATATTTCAATTTTGATGCAATGGCAATTTTCAATATAGATCATAATCTATTATTACTTATAGGTGCTGGGATTACGATTGCTATGTTATTGATAAGTTATTCTTTATCAGTTAAAATTTATACAAAGAAGCATTCATAATGAAAAAGTCATCAAGAAGAATATATTATATAATTATCGCTATAAGTATCTTTATGTTTATTGTTGATTTCTTGGTGTTGTTTGATTATTGGCCTGTTCGTAAAGAATTATGGTGGGTTGACTGGGTTTTGCCAATAACTCTTATGATTCATGCGATTGTTATGTTAAGGACTAAAAAATAGTCCTTTTTGTTTATAAAAAAAGAAGCATAGATGTGCTCCTTTGGTTTATATAACTTGATATTTTTTTAAAGCATTATAAATACCATCGTGATCAATATCATCAGTGATGTCATCGGCTGCGGCTTTAACTGTTTCGTCAGCATTTCCCATCGCAATTGCTAAGTTGACATATTCAAACATATCAATATCATTATGACCATCTCCAAATGCCATTGTCTCTTCTTGTTTGATATGATAATGCTTTAAGATTTCGTGAATCCCATTTTGTTTACCACCATTTGATGGAATGATATCAATTGCTAATTCATGCCAACGGGTTCTTTTTGAGTGGGGCATAATATCAAGAATATCTTGTTCTTGAGAGGCTGTTATATCATAAGGAATGACTTGATATATGGGATGCGTATAACCACGAGTTAAATCATTAATATCTGGTAATGGAGTTGAAATAGCATCTTGAACGACTTGAACTGCATCATTATGATAATTGATATACATCAGTTTGTCTTCAACAAAGATACAAGGAAAAGGTTTCTCTTCAATGAGTTGAAGAATATTATTGATATCATCTTGATGAATGGGTAAATCATAAATAACTTCTTTCTCATTATAACAATACTGTCCATTTAATGTAATATAACCTTCAAACTCTAAGTCTTGAATTGGCAAATCATTCATTTCTGAAACATGTCTACCAGTCGCAATAAATGTGTATATTCCTTTTTCTTTAAGTTCTTGAAGTGCTTTGACAGTAGATTTAGGGACGCTTCGTGATGAGTGTGATAAAAGTGTTCCATCTATATCAAAAAAGATAGCTTTAATCATTTGAGTTACCTCCATTTTATAGTATAATCATTATAACATGAAAAGAGGGATTGGAAATGATAAAATTAGCACATCGTGGATATAGTGCTTATTATCCAGAAAATACCATGGAAGCTTTTGTGCAAGCTTATCATAAAGGCTTTGATGGCGTAGAAACAGATGTTCATTTAAGCAAAGATGGAGAACTTGTTTTGATTCATGATGAAAAGATTAATCGAACAAGTAATGGTAAGGGTTATGTTAAAGATATGACATTGGATGAATTGAGAAAATTTAATTATCAGTATAAATTTGATGGTGAACATCCTATTCCTACTTTAAAGGAATTACTGACTTTTATACAGGATAAAGATTTTAAAGTGAATATAGAATTGAAAACTGATATTTTTCATTATCAAGATATTGAAATGAAAGTTTTAAGACTTGTTCAAGAAATGGGAGTAGAAGATAAAATATTTTATTCTTCATTCTATCTTCCATCAGTTTTAAAAGTTAAAGAACTAAATCCAAAAGCTTATGCTGCTTATTTGATGGAATTTAGTTATGCAAAAAAGAAAAAGGAATTATTTGATAATGGTATTCAAGCATTTCATCCTCGTTATAATTATTTAAATTTAAAAAGAGTTGAAGAACTTAAAGAACATCAAATTATTATAGGTTGTTGGACAGTTCCAACAAAAAAGCAATATCAACGATTAAAAGATTTGGGAGTGGACATAATAATATCAAACCAATATTTCAAGTGAGGTATATTATGAAAACAACAGGTATGGTAAGAAGAATTGATGAATTAGGTAGAATTGTTATTCCAAAAGAAATTAGAAAACAATTAATGATGAAAGAAGGAGAAAGTATTTCTTTTTCTTTAGAAAATGATAAAATAGTTTTAACAAAGTTTTCAATGTTGAATAAGTTAAGTTCAACAGTGCAAGTGTTATTAGAAGGATTGTATATGAAGTATCAAAATACATTCTTAGTGTGTGATCATGAACAAATTATTATTTGTTCATCTGATGGATTATCAGTATATCAAAGAAAACATATTTCTCAAGACTTATCGTTTATTATTAAAGGTCAAGAAAAAAGAATTGAAGAAATGTTTGAACTTGTTGATGATCCACAGAAATTAACTATTCTTCCACTTGTTAATGGACAAGAAAGTCAAGGTGCTTTGATTATGATTACAAAACAAACACCTTATTATATGATGGATGAAACTTTGTTGGAATTTGTAAAAGAAGTCATTGAACAGGAGATTGAGGCATGCGTTTAGATAAGTTTTTAAAAGTTTCAAGAATTATTAAAAGAAGAACTCTTTCAAAAGAGATGAGTGAATCATCAAGAGTGCAAGTGAATGGGAAAATGGCTAAACCATCAACTCAATTAAAACTTGGTGATCTTATTGAAATAGAATTTGGAAAGAGTATTTTGGTAGTGAAAGTTATGGAGTTAAGAGATCATGTTTTAAAAGATGATAGTCATATGTTATATGAAATCGTTGAAGAAAAGAAAAAGCCAGAAGTTTTTCAAGAACAAGTCTAATCTTGTTCTTTTTTTCATATATAGTGATAGGAGGTAGATGTATGGATAATCATAACAGTTTGCATTTTGAACAAACACCTTATCATCATATCTGTTTAAAAGATCGAAAGAATCTTGAATTGACTGGTGTTAAAAAGATAGAAAGTTTTGATTCTTATGAGTTTTTAATTGAAACATCACTAGGATATTTGAATATTTCTGGTAGTGAATTAACGCTTGTAAGGCTTGATCAAGAACAAAATGAAGTGAGTATTAAAGGGAATATAGATAGTATGAGTTATATTGCTGATAAGAAAAAGCCTCATCAAAAAGATAAAATGTTTAATAAATTATTGAAATAATGGATTTGTTAGTTCAGTTTCAATGTTTGTTTTATTCTTTTCTCTATGGGTTTGTGATGAGTGGGATATATCATGTTTTGAATCGTTTACTATATAAATGCCATTTTATCTTAAGATATTTATTTCAAATTCTGATAGGTGTATTATTTGGAGTCTTGTATTTTTATGGTTTGGTGCAATTAAATGATGGTGTATTGAGGTTTTATTTCTTTATTTTGATATTTATTGGTTACTTGTTATATCAAAAATATTATGCGTATTATGTGTTATTTTACTTAGAAATATGTGTTCGAATTTTGAAGAGAATTCTTACACCTTTTATCTTCTTTTTTCATTCTTTTAATGCTATAATATTAAAAAGAGTAAAGAAGGTGAAATTAAAATGGCACAAAACAAGCAACCAAAATACAGAAAATTCTTAGGCTTTATTTATGTTGGAATTTCTGCTATTTTAATTTACACATTAACAATGAGCGTTTTTCGTGTGATTGAAAGACGTCAAGATTATGCTGCTTTAACAGAAAAGAAAGCAGAACTAGAGAAAGATAAAGCTGAGTTAGCGAAAACAGTAGAGCTTTTAGATGATGAAGATTATGTAGTGAGATATGCAAGAGAACACTATATTTTTTCTAAAGATGGTGAAGAGGTTGTAAAATTACCAGAATCAAAAGAATAAGCCAGGGCTTATTTTTTTGTGTTATAGGAGAAACTTATGCTAATAGATATCCAATATCCTTTAAAGATTTTTAATCGTACACGTCAAATAACTGTATATGTTCCTGATGATTATTATCATCAGTCTAAGCGTTATCCTGTCTTATATATTCAAGATGGACAGAATGCTTATTTTGATCGATTATCATTTTGCCATATCAGTTGGGGTTTTTTAGATTATGCACAGATGACTCAAATGGATATTATAATGGTTGCTATTCCTTGTAATTTTGAAGGTTTTAAAAGAGTTGATGAGTATGGACCTTGGGAGATATCTTCAGAGTTTTCTTTTCAAGAGACACAAGTTAAGGATTTTATTATTGGTGGTGAAGGAAAAGAATATGTTGAATGGTTAAAGGATGATTTAAAGCCTTATATTGATAAACGTTTTACAACAGATCCAAATGATTGTGGAATTGTTGGTAGTTCTATGGGAGGCGTTATTAGTGCTTATGCTTCATTGGCTTATCCAGAAACGTTTAGTAAGTGTGCAGCACTATCAACTGCTTTTTGGTTTTATATGGACGAATTTGAAGAACTAATAGAGAGTCATGATTATAGTTGTGTGGAGAGGTTTTATTTTGATTTGGGTGAGTATGAAGGTTGCGGAGATCGTGAGATGGATGCTCTTTATATTGAAAGTAATGATTTGATTTATCAAATGTTAAAGAATAAGATTAAGAATTTGAAGTATTGTTATTTTATTGGAGCAAAACATAATGAAAGTGAATGGCGTAAACGACTACCTGATTTTATGGAGTTTATGTTTGGAGGGAAAGCAAATGTATAAAATGATATTATCGGATTTAGATGAAACTTTATTGGTTGAACATCATGTTCCTGATTTTAATAAGGAAGCGATTGATAAGGCTAAGGAAAAAGGGGTTAAGTTTGTTCCAGCAACAGGCAGAGCTTATAATATGATTGGAGATATCTTAAAAGAGATTGGTACATATCAACAAGCGGATGAATACTCTATTTGTTTTAATGGAGGATTAATTGTTGAAAATAAGGATGATAAGATTCTTCATTTTAAAGGTTTGTCTTTTGAACAATGTAAAGAGTTATTTGAAATAGGGGCACGTTATGATGTTTGTGTTATGATTTTTACATTAAAATGTTGTTATATATTTAAAGCGGATCCTGATGAAGTACAAAGAAAAACAGATCAAAAAGCACCATTTCAGGTGATTGATGAATATAATATGGATTTCTTAAAAGATGAAAAGATTGCTAAAATATTATTTGAGAAAAAAGATATGCCTTATTTAAAGAGTATCGAACAAGATCTTTTGTCATACATAGATGGAAAAGTATGCGCAAGTTATTCATCATATCGTTATCTTGAATTTAATGCGTTAGGCATTGATAAAGGACATGGTTTACGTTGGTTAGCGAATTATTTGAATATTGGCATTGATGAAGTGATTGCAATTGGTGATAATTATAATGATGTAGAAATGATTAAAGAAGCTGGATTAGGTGTTTGTGTAAGCAGTGCAAGTGATGATATTAAAGCCTTAAGTGATTATGTATGTGAGGAAGATTATCATGAAGGTGCAGTCGCAAAAACGATTGAAAGGTATGTGTTATAATATGGATTTTAAAACAGTTATCCAACAACAAAAACAACTTCCTTATTATCAAGAACTTGAATCTTTTTTAGAACAAGAATATATATCTAAAGAAATCTTTCCACCGAAAAATAAGATCTTTCATTGTTTTGATAAATGCGATTATGATGATGTGAAAGTTGTTATTTTAGGACAAGATCCTTATCATGATATTCATCAAGCGAATGGGTTAGCGTTTAGCGTTGAACCAGGGGTGAGAATTCCTCCAAGTTTGCTTAATATTTATAAAGAAGCGCATAGTGATGTGAATATTGAAATGCCGACTCATGGTGATTTAACAAATTGGGCAAAACAGGGAGTGTTATTATTAAATACGGTTTTAACTGTTGAAGCACATAAGGCGAATTCTCATAAAGGAAAAGGTTGGGAAATATTTACGAATCATATTATTGAAGTGATGAATCAAAGAGAAAAACCATTGGTCTTTATATTATGGGGGAAACAAGCCATTGATAAGGAGTGTATGATTGATACTTCTAAACATTGTGTGATTAAGAGTGTTCATCCTTCACCTTTATCTGCTTATAGGGGATTCTTTGGATCACGTCCGTTTTCAAGGACAAATGAATTTTTAATTTCACAGGGGATAGAACCTATAGATTGGAGGGTTTGAGATGTTTCAAACAATTGAAGATGCTGTTGCATATATTGAATCAAGAAGAAATAAAAGAACGATTGATCAATTTAGAGAGACTTTGAATAAATGTCATATTTTAATGAAACAAAAGAATATGATTCATATTGCTGGAACAAATGGAAAGGGATCAACTGTTAATTATTTAAGAAGTGTTTTAAATGCTCATGGATATAAAGTAGGAACGTTTACTTCGCCTTATTTGATTAGTCATAATGATCGTATTCGAATTGATGATGAACCTATTAGTGATGAAGATTTATTGAAATATATTAATCAATATTATGATGTGATTGAAGAAGATTGCTTGTCGATGTTTGAAATTGATGTCTTAATTATGTTGGCTTATTTTCAATCATCAGATTTAGATTATCGTATTATTGAAACGGGCATTGGTGGTTTGAATGATAAGACAAATGTTATTGATCCAATTGTCAGTGCTATTACGAATATTGGAATGGATCATCAAAAACAAATTGGTGATAGTATTTATGATATTATTAATGAGAAAATGGGGATTATAAAACCACATCAAATCTTTGTGACAAGTGAAGCAAAAGGGACGATTTTGGCTCGTTTGCAAGAACAGTGTGATGCAGCGGGGGCAATTATGCATGTTGTCCCAGAATATTTGGTTTCACGTTATCCATTTCATTTTAGATATAGAGATATGGCTTTTACGTTACATAATCAAGGGATTTATCAAGTTACAAATGCCCGTCTTGCCTTAACGATAGCTTCAAAGTTAATAACTTTAGATCCTTTATTGGCACCTGCTGCAATTGAAAAAGCGACTTGGAAAGGTCGTTATGAAACCTTGGCTTATAAGGATACGACAGTTGAAATAGATGGCGCGCATAATTTGCCTGGTATTAAAGCATTAATTCAAACTTTAAAAGTAAAAAAAGAAAAAGATATTAGTATTATTTTTTCTTGTTTAGAAGATAAAGATATTGAACCAATGTTAGATTTATTACTTAAAGAGGGTTATACAGTCTATTTGACAACTTTTAATGATGATCGTGCGATTGATCTTGCTTATGTCAAATCAAAAGAACGTTTATTGGTTGTAGAGAGTTATATTGAAGCATTAAATGCTGCATATATTAAAAAAAATCACATTGTGATTACAGGGTCACTTCATTTTATTTCAAGAGTTAGAAAATATTTAGTAGAAGAGAAAAAATAGATTATTGCATAACGCAATAATCTATTCCTAAATTCAAATGTCAACCGCACCACATGGTGCGGCTTTTTTGTGTATAATAAAGGAGCTCACCCGTCTAAAAGGAGCTCCCATATGAATTATAAACAGTTAGACCAGAATAAGAAAGCACAAATTGATATTTTATTAGAAAACGAGTATCCATTGAGAGAAGCTGCTAGAATATTAGGCATCTCTCATAGTACTATCTCCAGATATAAGAACGGTATCTATCAAAAGAGACAGTTAAACATACATGAGAAATATAAAGACTTCCTAGATTATCTTTATCGGACTTATGATTGGAGAGTTTGCCCTATTGAAATCTGTGTTCACAACTTTAAGAAGTACTATCCTTACAAACCATGTGTATCCTACCAACAGGTTTACAACTGGATCAATCAGGGGAAGATCAATATAACAGTCAAGGAGACATGTTATAAACGTCATAAGAAAAAGGGAAAGAAAACAACCATGATGAATCATTTGACTTGGAATATGGAGAATAAGACAGTATTACCAATCAGTTTAAGACCTAAGCATATAGAAAATCGGGATGAGCTAGGTCATTTGGAGATTGATTCTATTATTGGAAAAAGAAATGAACATGGAAGTATTATAAGCATAGTTGATAGGTGTTCAAGAGTTCTATATTTAATAAAAGCAGAGGCGAAGAATGAATATTATATAATGAATTTGATATATAAATACATTATAGAAAATGAAATAACAGTGAGATCAATAACGACCGATAATGGATTAGAATTCAAGG